>CAZLLY010000009.1:0-24363 GCA_964560755.1 uncultured Candidatus Saccharibacteria bacterium
ATGCAAGTTTTCCAAACTTGAGATGGGAGTTCGATTCTCCCTACCCGCACCAATTACACTGGTTTAGCAAGGCTAAAGCTGTGAAATTGGTTTTGATAAGCGAACCGAACTACAAGGAGTTCGCTATTTTGCAGGGCGGGCAACATTCTCTATATTCACACCGCTCCGGGTGTAAGGTTTAGCGCTAATGCTATACTAGCTGTAGATGTATATATTAGGCTTTATTGTACTTATCATTGCATTTGGGGTAGGTTTGATGGTGTATATTGCTATGAAGTCACCCAAATTGACTCCCAAAAAAGTCATTGTCGAGACAATTTTAGAGGCAAATGACGTGCTGTTTCGTTATCGCCAAGAAGTGCGCAGTTTACTGGCTGATGGTTTCGGCCTCTATCAGCAGCATGACGCTGCGGCTTTCGCGACTCGCCACAGTACCTCGAACAGTCACGGGCGCGAGATAGCACAGAAACTCGAACATGCAGAAAATACTCTCGCACCGTACGAAAAAGTAAAAGCCGAGAAACAGTTTTATGACCTGGCGAGCGCAACAATTGAGACTTTGCGACAAGCGGCGAACCGCATAGGTGAACTGCAAAGTGAGTCCGCCGGTCTCGAGGCTATCATCACCCAGTTGCAGAGCATTAATACTCTGACACAGGACGCCAATATGACAGCATATATCGCCGACGATGATACTGTAGTCGCTAGTCGCGTAACAGAGCGCATTACGACAATTTTTGGCCTGATACGGCAAACCACCGCAGAGGTTTCTGCGCTCAAGTTCCAGACAAACGAGTTCCAGGGTATCGCGCGGTCTATTGCTGCGGTACTACAGCAGGCAGAACAGGACTACGTAGATTTGCGCGGATTACTATCATCTGGGCAATATGAGGAGTATAGGAATAAAAACATGTCTGTTGCTAGCTTTTTTGCGCGTTTCGACATGAGTAGCTATGAGTCTATCGCAACAACGGCATTTTCGTACAACCCCGAGGATAGTTTTATAAACGACTTGCGCTCGCATTTATACAGTTAGGGTCAGCGAGGATACGAATCTAGCGTTGGTGCGGCGTTCCCTACACAGGTTCTCACGGATAGCAGCATGCTAAAATGGTGAGTATGAACAGTGAGCCACTAGCTATCGCAGGGTGTGTAGTAGAGCAAAACGGTAAGTTTCTACTTATACAAGAAGCAAAACCAAGCGTTTACGGACTTTGGAATATACCGGCAGGCCATGTCGACAGGGGTGAGACCGCAGAAACGGCGGCAATCCGCGAGGTGAAGGAAGAGACGGGTTACGACGTTGAACTGCGCGAAAAACTTGGTGTGTACACGACCGCCAGTGGCCGTAGGGTGCATGTTTTTAAGGCGCACATATTGTCTGGAGCGCTTTTTACCCCTGATGATGAAATACTTGATGCCGAGTGGTTTACGTATGACGAAATACTGGCCATGCAGCACGCTAATCAATTGCGGGATGGCTTTGTTATGGCGGCCGTACGTGAATATCTGGGGAAATAAACAGATGAAACTGATTTTTGAGCGGATACAGAGAGGCATGGACGACCATCCAGTTGTAGCGATGAGCGTTGGGATGGTTGGACTTGCGGCAATGGTAGTTTTGCCGCTTGCTGTTTACAACAACCGCCCCGAGGCTGAAGCGTGGCGTCAATCTATCGCCGTAGCCGTAGCAGACGATGGTTTTGATGCCGTTCAGTACATTGTTCCTAACACAGGTGAGAATGGATCAACAACTGCATCGGTTTGGATTGGTACATGCGAAATAGACAAAGTTACTCTAACGGTGCGAGATGGTGATACGCCAGATGTTTTGGCATACAAAACGAAGCAGGATTCTCAGGCTGCTCGGCGCGGCGTCATCCCGAATGTACCACTAGAATTCTCGGACGCCCGCAGCATGCTCGGCGTTATTGCGGCAGAAAACTGCCGGTAGGGTACGAGAGCTAAGAGACATGAATTATGAGATAAGAGTGGAAGCTATGTCACTCCGTGACAACACATAAAAGCACCTCCATTCCCACACTGTCATCCTGAGGTGAAGCCGAAGGATCTCCTACGGTGCATTATCATGGGGAAGATTCTTCACTCCGCTCAGAATGACAATGGACGGTTTTGAGTACGACTGTAAGGAAGGGGCTTTACAGGTCTTGGAACGCTTCGATGTGTGCGCCGAGAGTGTTGAGACGCTCGGCTAGGTCTTCGTAGCCACGTTGGATCGTGTATATGTTGCGGAGAGTGCTGGTGCCCTCGGCGGCGAGCATGCCGATGAGTAGGAGCGACGCAGGGCGCAGGGCAGGTGGGCAGACGACGTCGGCTTTGACGAACTTGGTTGGGCCGAGTATGAAGACTCGGTGCGGGTCTGCGAGCTCTACGTTTGACCCAATCTTGGTAAGCTCGGTGTAGTAAATGGCACGGTTTTCGTATGTCCAGTCGTGTATCAGCGTGCGACCCTTGACGATAGATGCTATCGGAACAAAGTAGGGCAAGTTGTCTTGGTTGAGCCCGGGGTATATGTTGGCATGGATTTTTTCGGTGAGAGCGCGCAGGGTGCCGTCGTGCTTGTGTATCGTCAGATCGACTAGGTCTGTCTGACCGTTCAGGGCTTTGTACCGTTCGGTCACGTCAAACCTAAGTCCCATATGTTCAAGTTTTAGCATCTCGAGCGACATAAAATCGATCGGTACGCGCTCGATGGTAATTTCTGAGTTAGTCGTAACTGCCGTACTCACAAAAAACATTGCTTCTATCGGGTCTTCGCTGGGTGCGTAGGTGATGTTTTTCTTTATTTCCCCAGAAACGCCACGGACACGCAACGTCGTCGTACCTATGCCATCGATCTTGACGCCGAGTTTTTGGAGGAAAAAACACATGTCTTGGACCATGTAGTTTGCGCTGGCAAACTGTATGATGGTTTCGCCCTCACTTCTGGCCGCTGCCATCAGTATATTCTCGGTGACGGTATCGCCAGATTCGTACAGAACGACGCGCTCAGGTAGTTTTTTTGCCACCGAAACGTTGTATGACCCATTTGATGCGCGGATATCGACGCCAAAATCTTCTAGTGCAAACAAATGTGGAGCAACTGTACGCTGCCCGAGTTTGCAGCCGCCGGCATAGGGGATTTTGAACGAAGGATAATCGTGCATCAGGCTGCCGATCATCATAAGTACCGAGCGAGTCTTGCGCGCAGCGTCTTTGTCGAGCTTATCCAGGCGTAATTCTCCAGGATAGCGGAGCTCGAGGTCGTTATTTGCGAGCCATTTAGCCTGTACGCCGATACTTTCTAGTACCTCGATGATGCGAAAAACTTCTTCGATACGTGGGAAATTTTTGAAACGGGTTGTGCCGTGGTTGAGCAGGCTAGCACAAAGTAGCCCGACCGCTGCGTTTTTGCTGGTCTTGATAGTGATATTGCCGTGCAACTCGTGGCCGCCTTCGATACGCAGGTTGACGCTGCCGCTCCCAAGGCTGATGATCTGTTTGTTTAGCGCTTCGCTCAGGCGAGTTAGGGTTTCGAGGCTAAGGTTTTGTTTGCCTTTTTCTATGCGGTTAATGGCTGATTGGCTTGTGCTGAGTCGTTTTGCGAGCTCGGCCTGGGTTAGACCGCGTTCTATCCGTAGGCGGGCGACAAACTCGCCGATACGTTCATTAGTTTTCATAAGCATAGCGTTTAGTATATCACAAAAAGTATAATACATCTGATATTCGTCAAAAATACACCACTAAGAGCATAAAATATGCAGAAAAAATTACTACAATCACTATTCTTACAGTGGGTGTACACTAGTAGTAGTAATCAACAGAGGAGGGGAACACTATGCAAGACGATGTCGTGGCGAAGCTAATTGATGACGAAACCAAAAGAGAACACGATGGGCTAGAACTCATCCCAAGTGAGAACTATGTCAGTGCGGACGTGCTGAAGGCCAATGGCAGCATATTCACGAATAAATACAGCGAAGGTTACCCCGGTAAGCGCTACTACGGCGGCCAAGATTTCACTGACCCACTCGAGTTGCTCGCTATCGACCGCGCCAAACAGCTTTTTGGTGCCGACCATGCCAATGTACAGCCTCACTCTGGTGTACCTGCAAACGAAGCAGTCTACTATGCGTGGCTTGAAACTGGCGATACGGTACTTGGTATGGACTTGGGGCACGGTGGGCACTTGAGCCACGGCAACCCAATGACACGCTCAGCCCACATTTATAACTTTGTCGGCTACAAGGTCAAAGATGTTACGACTGGCGAGATCGACTACGAGGAAGTACGCGCACTTGCACTCAAGCACAAACCAAAAATCATTCTAGCCGGGTTCAGCGCATACCCACGCGAGCTTGACTACTCAAAATTTGCCGCCATCGCCAAAGAAGTTGGGCCAGACTGTCTACTCATGGCAGATATGGCGCACATTGCGGGGCTTATCGTCGCGGGCGAGGCAAAGAATCCGTTTGACTACGGTTTTCATGTTATCACGACCACGACACACAAAACGCTCCGCGGTCCTCGCGGTGGCCTCATTCTCAGCAAAGGAACGGTCTCGACACCACTCAAGGCTCCTGAAAAGACCATCGAAAACATCCCAACGCTCATCGACCGAGCTATCTTCCCTGGTACGCAGGGCGGCCCACACATGCACACTATTGCCGCCAAGGCAGTTGCATTCGGTGAGGCGCTGAAGCCGGAGTTCAAAACATATGCCAAACAGGTCAAAAAGAATGCGGCCGTGCTCGCAGACGAGCTGCAAAAACGTGGTTTTGTACTCATCGGCGGCGGGACGAGCAACCACCTTATATTGGCCGATGTGCATAGCAGTTTTGGCATCGACGGTGGAGTGGCCGAAAAGGCCCTCGACAAAGTCGGCCTAAACCTCAACAAAAACTCCATTCCGAACGACACACTACCACCGTTCCGCCCGAGTGGCATCCGTTTGGGTACGCCAGCGATCACGACTCGTGGGCTCAAGGAAAACGACATGGTCAAAATTGCCGAGTGGATGAAACAGGCCATCGAAGCTCGTGAGGACGACGAAAAACTCGCTGCCATCCACGACGAAGTCATTGCCTTTTCGCGCCAATTCCCCCTGCCAAGTGATCCTAAGTAGTAAAGGAACTCAAAATGCCACATCTTTCATTGCCTATTCCACTGAGCAACGAGATATGTACTACACGACCAACTTTTTTCATCGCTTACCACGCCATATCCTCCCCAGAGACCTCTGAGGGTAGAATCTTTTCGGTTGATGCAGAGGAACGCCCCGAGGACCGTGTGGGGCTGACGAATCTTGCGTTTACCGATCTGCGACGACACATGAGTGGGCATGAATACCGTTCAGTTACTGTTATGGCAAGCTCTCTTCTTGCACTATGTGTTCGACATCCGCAGCCGAAGCTAGAGGTAGTTATGAATGTCGTGAGGTCATCACTGCCGTCGATTGCTATTGACATTGAGCCTGCCGCGGAAAGACCACTATCTTCGCCGCAAAACACTACTAGTGGGGGCTTCCCACTAGGGTATGGACGCATAGATTTTGGGACAGGGGTTATAACTGAAATGAGGCCGATACTTTATTTGCCAAACGGGGATGACGCGGCGATGTTGCAACCACATAAGGGCCGTGCATTCAGTGACCCTAATAATAAATTCACCTATGTTGGGCTACTTGGCGGCGAAGAAATCTTGAACCAAGGTTTTTGTAGTTAAGCTATTGATTTGATGGGCGCCTGCGTGCAGCAAACTATCTTGATATAGTTGCTCTCAGCTACTTTTTACCGCTTCATCTCTAGTGCACATTTGTGGCGTTTTTCTGTCAAAGGCAGGAAGGATGTACGGCAAACTTTGGTCATTCTGAACGCAGTGAAGAATCTCCCCTATGACAATGCCCCGTAGGAGATCCTTCGGCTTCACCTCAGGATGACAGTGTATGGCCAACAGTTTTTGGATTCATCGTCACGGAGCGACATAGTATCCACTCTTAACTCATGACTCATATCTCTCAACTCTTGTTCCTAGGGGGAGATTCTTCGCTAGTGCTCAGAATGACAAAGGGGATTTAGATTGTCAGTGTAGGGGAAAAGCCCCTCACCGTCAGCTCTGTGGGCGTGGAGAACAACTGCAGCTACAGACAAGATTCGTACTATTTCTACTATTCCCACTCGTCTCTATGTGAAGCGTCTTCGGTTACGCTTGGTTGTCTCCGTCGAATAGGTCTGAAACAGATTTTTCTTGGTAAATAGCGTCTATAGCTGATGCCAGTAGGTCGACGATTGAGACGACCTCGACATCTTTTAGCCTTGGGTCATCGGGCAGAGGTACCGTGTCGGTTACGATGACCGTGTCGATGTCAGAGGCAGCGAGTCGTTCTGCTGCGGGCTCAGAAAATAGCCCGTGCGTGGCGACGACGATGACTTTTTTGGCGCCATGTTTTTTGAGCTGAGCAGCAGCCGCGCAGATGGTACCGCCAGTGTCGATCATGTCGTCGTTTATGATGCAGACTTGATCTTTGACATCACCGATGATGTCGAGTTTGATGCTGACTTGGTTTGCGGCTGGTCTAGATTTGTGGATGACGGCAATATCGACACCGAGCCGAGCGGCGAATTTCTCGGTGGCTTTGACTCGCCCGGAGTCTGGTGACACGAGCACAAAATCGGTTCCGTAATGTTCGTGCAGGTAGTCGGCTAACACGGGCATTGCGACCAAATGGTCAAACGGGCCGTTAAAGAATGCTTGGATCTGCCCGGTGTGTAGGTCGATGCTGACGATGCGGTCGGCGCCGGCCACACTTAGGATGTCGATGACGAGTTTTGAGGTAATCGGTTCGCGTCCGCTTGATTTGCGGTCCTGGCGCGCATAGCCCAATATAGGACAGACTGCGGTTATGTGCCGCGCTGAGGCACGCTTGGCGGCATCGATCAGGATGGCTTGTTCCATCAGTGCATCGTTGACTGGAGCGCTGTGTGTTTGCATGATAAACACGTCCGACCCGCGGACCGATTCGCTCAACTGACATTTCATTTCACCATTTGCGAAATGTCGAAGGTTGGCGTTTCCGAGTTTGACGCCAAGTTTTTTCGCTACTGCCTCGGCAAGTTCGGGGTGACTACTACCACTAAATATTTGCATGTTTTTCACTTGGGATGCTCCTTTAACTCTTTAGGATTTTACCTCATTTATATTTCGCGAAAAAACGCGGTGACCAATATCGGTCCGATACTGCATGCCTGAAAAGTGGATACCGCTCGCACCAATGGCACTAGTAGCGGCCTGGGCGGCTGCCTCGAGGGTAACTCCGAGCCCAGTAACAAACAGGACGCGCCCACCAGAACTGACGATGTTTTCACCGTCACGCTTGGTGCCCCCATGAAATACGTCGACATTGTCATACGTGGCGTCCAGCCCATCGATGACTTCGTCGACGACAGGACTCACGGGGTATCCGGCTGCCGCGAGACACACACTGAGGGCTGCACCGCGGAGTACTTCGGGCAGTTGCACGGCCGCTGCACCACCGTTTGCGACGGCAGAGAGCATGGCATATATATCGACGCCGTTTTCCATGAGCAGGGGTATGATAACCTCGGTTTCTGGGTCGCCAAAACGGGCGTTGTATTCTATGACGATTGGAGCGCCGTCGAGTTCCTCGGCAAGCATAATGCCAATATATAGCACCCCTTGGTACGGCGTTCCTTCGGAGCGCATACCGTCGATGCTGGCTTTTGCTATTTCAGTGATACTTTTCCATTGGTCATCAGACAGCATCCAGCTCGGTAGTGGTGCGTATACTCCCATGCCACCGGTGTTCGGGCCAGTATCGCCAATGCCTAGACGTTTATGGTCCTGGGAGGCGAGCGGAATGACTCGGAAGTTTTCACCGTCACTCAGGACAAAGACGGATACTTCAGGGCCGTGGTTTCGCTGCTGGATGACGAAACGGCTGCCATCGCCGTCAACGGCTCCGCTTGTGATGTTTTTAATGGCTTCGTCTGCCTCGACCTGAGTTTCTGGCAAAAAGACGCCTTTGCCACCGGCGAGCCCATCAGCTTTGATGACTGACTTTTCGGCCCCACCGCATGCCATGATAGCTTGATTGGCCTCGGCAGTGTCGGTGACAACATGTGAGACTGGAATGGCGATGTCGTGTCGCTGCATAAACTCGGTTGCAAAACTTTTGCTACCCTCTAGCTGAGCTGCGGCCTGGCTCGCACCAAAAACAGTGAAACCTGCGGCGCGGAGTGTGTCGGAAAGGCCAGCGATAAGGGGTGCTTCTGGGCCTATTACGACAAGGTCAATGTTGTTTTTGTGGCAAAATGCGAGGGTTGCATCGTGGCCGTCCAGAGTTACGTTCTGGGTTTTTTGCAGCGTGGCAGTTCCGGCGTTGCCTGGCGCAACAAACACTTGGCTCACTTCAGGTGATGCGGCAATGCCGTGTGCCAGAGCGTGTTCTCGGCCGCCGCTACCGATGATAAGTATGTTTGCATTCATGCGTGGTTACCTCCGTTGTAGTTTGCTTGTTGCTGCAAAAACTCTAGTACGTCACGAGCGATGTTGTCTTTTTCGGCTATTTGAACGCGGGCAAACAACTCTTCAGCCGTTTCGTTCGGGTAAACGTCTATGGTGTTTTCGGCCACTGTAGGGCCCTCATCGTATTCGGCGCTAACAACATGCAATGTCTGACCGGCTTTTTCGTGGTGATTACTGAGTACCGCTTCCTGGACATTAATGCCGAATAGCCCTGCCGTTGCCGGTAGGAGTCCGGGGTGTGTGTTGAGCATACGAGCTTGGTATATGCTCGTATATTCTGGCCGCCAACCATATACATCAGTCACTAATTTGCCGATATGTTTCATATAACCGAGTAGCAGCACGAGGTCGATATTATACGCTTCAAAAAGTGCAAGTAATGCGCGCTGCTCTGCGACTGTCTGAGTACCGTCCGGGTGTATTTCGTCATTTGCGGCGGGGTGTGTCGTGCTGCTGACGATTTTGGTAGCGATGGTTTTATTAAACTCCGTGTTTAGCTGGCTGACGCGCTTTAGAACGCCGGCCGAGGGGTTATTGGTGATGACGAGTGGTATATGTACCGCGCTACCCTGGGAAAAAATATCGCCGATAAACCGTTCGGCGGTTGTGCCGCTGCCCGATGCTAGTATCGCTATGTTTGGCGTTTTCATGTGGCGCTGTACTCACGGTAGTCGATATCACGGATTTCTTTGCGACGAGTGCCGATGTCGATAGGGTACACCCCAGTAAAACATGAGGTTGAGAATTTACTTTCAGGCAGGCCAGTAGCGCGTATCATGCCATCATATGACAAAAAGTGGAGCCCATCGGCTCCAACATACTCGCGGATCTCGGCAATGCTCATGTACGATGCGATCAACTCTGCTTGTTTTGGTGTGTTGATGCCGTAATAGTCGGGATACAGCACAGGTGGGGAACTGATGAGCAGATGCACTTCGGTTGCTCCAGCGCGTTTGAGCATGGTGACGACTTTGCGCATGGTGGTGCCACGGACGATCGAGTCGTCGACGAGGATGATGCGCCTCCCACGGATTGATTCGGTCAACGGGTTGAGCTTCATCGTGAGATCGTGGTCGCGGAGCTCTGCGGTTGGTCGTATGAACGTTCGGTGGATATAGCGGTTTTTGATGAGGTCCATTTCAAAGGGGATGCCGCTCGCCTGCGAGTAACCGAGCGCTGCTGGTACGGCCGAGTCTGGGACGGGGATGACGACATCTGCATCGACTTTGTATTCGGCTGCCATTTGATGACCGAAGTTGACGCGGACGGTGTTGACACTTTTGCCAAGGATGGTGCTATCGGGCCTCGCAAAATAAACGAATTCAAAAATGTCGATCTTTTGGTTGCCGCGGCGTAAACTTTTTGAGGTAACGCCTTTTTTGTCGATAGAGATGAGTTCACCAGGCTTTATTTCACGGACGAGCTCTGCGCCGACGGTGTCGAGCGCGCAGGTTTCAGAGGCAACAATGTAGCTGCCATCAGGTCGTATGCCGAGTGAAAGCGGTCGAATCCCGCAGGCATCACGAAACGAGATAAGTTTGTTTTTGGTGAGTACGACGCAAGAAAAAGCCCCTGTGAACAGGGGGTAGCATGCTTCGATGGCGGCCTCAATCTTGAGCCCGTCATCCATCATTTGCGCAATAGCGGCGAGCATCATGCCGGTGTCGTTGAGACTCCGTGTCACAACACCTCGCTGATGCAAAAATGCTTTCAGCGCAGTTGTATCTGGTAGGTTGCCATTATGAGCCAGTGCAAAACCGTGTCGTTCGTTTAGAAATGGCTGGTTGTAGCGGTTACTGTGCCCGCCTGAGGTGGCGTATCGGTTATGTCCGATGGCGCTGCCGCCGGGGAGTTTTGCTAGGTCGGACTCTCGGTAGACGGCGGCGACGAGGCCATTGCCGGCATGTCGATGCAGTGTCGCTCCGTCACTACTGACGATGCCCGAGCTTTCCTGTCCGCGGTGCTGCAGCGCAGACAGCCCATAAAATGAAATACGAGCCGCATCTTGGCTCGCTCCGAATATGCCAAAAACGGCACATTTTTCTGTCAACGTTGAATGATTCGTACTCGATGGCACGGGCGACCCCTCTCCTTTTTGAAATGATGGTTTGTCTAGCGAATGTTAAAGACAAAACGCCATATACACGTTAGCTGCTCCCTCTCTCATATAATAATAACGCATTTTATATCGCATACAACCGAAAGATTAAAAATAGTGGCAAATATTGGGCTATAAACGGCAGGTTTATGCCGCATTTACCGTCGACGGAGGGGTACAGGGCCTGTTTTTTGTAAAAGTGGTGTCTTGAAAAATGCAGTTCCAACCGGCAGGCGCCCGAGCTTACCGAAGTAATCAGATACGATGGGGTATATAGCGGTGTCTTCTGCTTCTAATGCGCTGAGTAGACCGCCTGCAACATGTCTTTTGCCGAAGTCTTTGTAAACGGCTATGTATAGTTCGGTTATACCAAAGGTTTTCCTAAGATGATTATTCAGATCTTCGGCTGTACGACTCGCAGTTTCTTCAGCTGCTGAGCGGCTGCCGTGTGTTGACTCGAAATGTGGTGAGCTTGCAGCAGAGTACCTTGCTGGGGCTATAGTTGGCGACCCAGAGCCGCGTCCAGGCGTAATCGGCTCGACTGCGAAGAATTCGCACAACAGATGTAGGTCGTAGCTGATAAATCTGTTTCTTTCGTCCTCTGACCTGGCGGCTCTCATTGATTTATTTTCGGGAGATAAAATAAGCTGTCTCCCGGCGAGCGTCATCTTGTCGAGTGATTCAAAACGTAAAGGAGGGTATTTCTCGGTCATAGCAAGTAGTATAGCTCGAAAACTAACAAGCTCAAAATGCAAAATAGTGATAAAAAATGATAGTCCGCGGTCGTTATTACTCGATCGGCAAGAGTTCTGGTTCCTGATGTAAGTTGATGTTAAATTTGTCCTGAACCGCCGACACGATTTTTGCTTTGAACCGAAGTAGGTCTGCTGTGGTTTTGGCGTTTTCATTGACGAGCACAAGTGGCTGCGACGGCCATGTTGCCATACCCGTTTCAGCGTCGTGTGCATCTTTGAAACCGGTTTGTTCTATCAGCCAGGCCGCGGGGATTTTCGCATCGCCCGTATCGAGTGGCCAGCAGGGCATTTCTGGAAAATTTGCCCGCAACTCTACTAGTTCACCGCTCGTGACAACAGGGTTCGCAAAAAACGACCCATTATTTGCAACGGTCGCGGGGTCTGGTAGCTTTGCTGAACGAATCGCAATAACCGCTTCTCGCACAACTTTTGGTGTCGCCGCAGTAATAGCATGGGCCTCAATATATTGCTGTACGGCCGCATAAAACGGTGGTTGTGGGTTACCGGCGGTTAAATGCAGGGTTATGCCGGTGATGAAATATCGGCCACGATACTCTGTTTGGAATAGGCTTTTTCGATACCCAAAACCGCAAACTTCACTTGGCAGGTTCGTGAGCTGCCCAGTGGTCGTATCAAAGACTTCTACGCTTGTTAGGGTTTGCGAAATGTCTTGGCCGTACGCGCCAACATTTTGAACGGGTGTTGCTCCTGCGGTCCCCGGAATGAGACTGAGGGCCTCTATACCGGTAAGGCCAGCATCGACCGTCCACCTGACAACGGTGTCCCAGTTTTCGCCGGCGCCAATCGTCACATAATGGCTACGGGCATCCTCGGCAATATCCTCGAACCCTTTTATCCGGTTGACGATAACGAGCCCGCTGAATCCATTTTCGCGCCAGACAATGTTACTACCATCGCCGATCATAATGACACTGAGCTGTCGTTCTGTAGCCCAACGCCATGCTTCTGCAACTTGCCATTTTGTCGTTACTTCTACCAGCCAGTCGGCAGTACCACCCAGACGCATCGTGGAGTGGTCGGCGAGAGAGACGTTTTGTCGGTAGTCCATAGTTTTAGTATAACATTTTGTTTGGGTAGGTATCTTAACGGGGGTGAAAATTACTGGAGTAGCACTAGCATTACATGAAAAGAGGGGTGCATCCGACGGTGAAGTTGCCTGTACTTGCGTGAATAAGGTAAAATGTATGTACTATGAGTGATGATACGCAGACACCATATTTTTATCTCGGCGAGAAACTTCGTATACTCCGTGAGGGCAATAACGAATCGATCGCTGATGTTTCTGGTGCGGTTGAGATCGCTGATGCGGAGTTGCAGGAGATAGAACGTGGTAATGAACGACCAAGTGAAGACATATTGATGTTATTATTCAGCCACTTTTCTGTTGAGGATGGACATGCAAGTGAACTTTGGAAGTTGGCAGGGTACGAGGGTAGACCACACGGCATGGACGAACCACCTGTTCAGAACGAAGCGCCAATGCACCAGCATATGATGATGGTCATGATGGACCCCCGCATCATTTACAGTGACGGTGTCGAAGTTATTTCTGGCGATCGAGGAGTAACAGTTAATTTTTCTCAGGTGCATGGGCCCGACGGTAAGCCAATGGTGGTGTCGCGGGTTGGCATGAGCAGAGTGCAGGCGGAGCAGCTTATGGGTATACTGCACCAAGTGCTATATGATCTCGATAACCCGCAGAACAAACAGCTCGGTAGCGGTGATAGTTCCCAGTAATTTTCTAGAACGTACCTAAATAACCAGGAGAAAACTGATGCTGAGAGCAGCCAAACAAACCGTGAAAAAAGGTGCGAAAAAGGCTGCGAAGCATGCCAAACATGTGACAAAACATGCGGTAACACTTCTCACTCCGTTGTCGGCAAAGAAAAATGACCTGACCGAGTCAGAGGTGCGGGCCGCGAGGGATTATATCCGTGCCTATTGGCACCAGCTGGAACGTTTTCACCCTGAGGACGATGAAAGTTTATTGGGCTTACCAAAGCCATATCTCGTGCCGAGTTACGACGAAACGGCGCGGTTTGATTACAACGAACTGTATTATTGGGATAGTTACTTTATGGTACAGGGGTTGCTCGACGCTGAGCACGAAGAGCTGGTTATGGGGATTCTCGAAGACTTACTTAGTTTGTTCGAACGCCTGAGTATCATACCAAATGCATCGAGAACGTATTTGACTGGTCGGTCGCAGCCACCGTTTCTAACGAGTTTTATCTTCGACGTATATGATACCTACGATGTGAGCGACGAATGGTTGCAGCGGGCGATTGAGATCGCAAAACGTGAATACCACACTGTTTGGCTCGGTACGAGGAAACCAAATGTTCGGTTGGTGCACGAGGGATTGAGCCGCTACTATGACATCAACTATCTGCACGACTTGGCAGAGGCCGAGAGTGGCTGGGACATGACGCCTCGTTTCGGAAGGAAGGCGCTTAGCTATCTACCGGTAGATCTGAACGCACTGCTGTATAAATATGAAACAGATTTCGCAAAGGCGGCGATTATCGCCAAGGATGATACAGAGGCAGAGAAATGGCTCCATGCTGCAGAAACACGCAAGCAGACGGTAAACGACCTGATGTGGGACCGTTTACGCGGTTTGTATTACGACTATGATTTCAAAAAAAAGAAACGTGGCACCATCAGTAGTTTGGCGGCCTACTACACTATGTGGTCAGGTCTGGCGAGCGAAGAGCAGGCTGCCGCAATGGTGCGTGCAATGCACCGGTTTGAGCATAAGGGCGGCCTAACGACGACCGACGACCGACCACTCAGCTACCAAATGCCTGGCAGTGTGCCCGTCCAGTGGGCGTATCCAAATGGTTGGGCGCCCCTACACCTACTGACCATCCAGGGTTTAGAACGGTATGGTTACTATGATGAAGCTGCTCGAGTGGCAGGCAAATGGCTGCGAACAAATCTCGACTGGTTCAATCAACATGGTGTGTTCTTGGAAAAATATAATGTCGTTGAGCCAGACAAACCACCACTCAAGGGTGTATATCCTTCTCAGACTGGGTTTGGCTGGACAAACTCAGTTTTTGAGCGGCTATGCCAAGACCATATTGATGAGTAATTTATTTTACGGTTGTTGTCATGAATATTGGCGATGTATCAGAGCCATACCTAGCGCCTGATATCGCGACTCCGTTTGTTGCGATATCGCTGCGTTGCCAGACAAATATATATTCGTTGATTTTAGAGCTACTCCCACCTGTACCTGTCGTGCTACTGATGCCAGACAAGTTCATGACGTCCCAGCCGCTTCTGAGACCAAGTGACTTCATGGATAGGTAGGGGAAATATGATGTGTAGCCATTTTTATCATATCGATAATCGACATAGAAACTACCAGTAACATAAATAGGCACATTTGATTTCTTGAGCTCATTGACAATAGAGACAAGGTTTGACATGTTAGTTTTATAGCGGCCGATCTGGGCAGTGTTACTTGATGGTTTGCCGTTGGCATCAACTGCTGAAATAAACCGAGTGTTTACGACATAGAATTCTTTGCCATTTACTCTACTTTTTAGCTTTATCCAGGTTGCATACCTCGGCGCATAACTGGTTGAGCCAACGGTTAGGCTATCACCAATTTTCTTCCAAGAGCCAGCAGATGTTGCAGTAAATGCAGACTTATTCCAAATGATTGGATAGCTGGCGGCACCGGTCGAGGTGGTAGTGTAGCTTGGGACATAGCCCGCAAATGAGCATGAGCTACATATGGTTTTGCTTTTGAGGCTCGACCTTTGAGCGAGGCTGTAGAGTTCTTGTAGTCCCACGATCTGTGAGCTTTTTGTTATGTTTGGTAATTGATCACCAACCATAAGTTTATTTTCAGAGTGTATATTCCAGCTTGCTACGGTAAATTTGTGTGGGGTAGTTGGGCTAGGTGTGACAGGAACGGGGGTTGGAGGCACTGTTACCACGGGCGTTTCTTCACCCTCTTCCTCTCCCGTTTCTTCACCCTCTTCCTCTCCCGGATCTTCCTCATAGTATTCTTCTTCCTCGGTTGTCTCAGAATCGTCCGTGTAGTCATCACCGCTTGAATCGTCGCTCGTGGTTTCTGCCTCTCCATCGACGGCGGTATCATCTTCACTCGTACTGTCCTCTGGCGTGGTGCTACCGCCAGTAGAGTCACTACCACTGTCACCCGACACAGTATTCTCGATCTTGGATGCCAGCGACGTCTCTTTGATGATAGGGATCTTTGTCAGTAGCTTGAATTTTGCCACGGCAAAGAACGTTGAACCGAAAATAATAAGACACGCCAGAATCGCGGTAATCAACACCTGTTTATTTTTGCCAAAAAATTCAATAAAGGTGCGCCGTTTTAATTCGGACGTATCAATCTCTTGAAACGTTGCAACGCGCGTATTTTCTTCGAGGATTTGCTGGTCTGTTTTGGAGACAGTAGGAGCAATGCTCGGGTCTGGCGGAAGTGTAGGTGTTACTATTGCGGGTTTCATTTTGATTTTTCGTTTCTGGTAAAAATTGTACCATAAGCGTGTTTATGCAGCAAGTAAAGTCATTGTTATTTAAACATCGTTATACAGCTTAATTCTTCGATAAAAAATACGGCTACGCGCGTTTTTTTGTTTTACTGTATAAAAATAGTGTAGACTGTCGATCAAGATGAAGCTGATAATCATGAGGAGGAACCAAGCGCCGATTTTTTCTACGCCAACCATGTGCCAGCCTGTTGTTTGGTTGGGGTAGAGCCAGGTTTTTGTAAACGTAGCGATGTTCTCGGCCAACCAGATGAATAGTGATATCAGGACAAACCCGAGGAGCAATGGCATACGGTGCCGAATGATATTTAGCCGGTACGACACCCACGTCTTTGCATATAGGACGATGATGGCCGCAAATAATATGATCCGTATATCTGCGGCAAAATGATGCGAGAAAAAGTTAATGTATATCGCAGCCGCAAGAAGCGCGGTATATATGCGGTTAGGGTAGTGTGAAAAATCGAGCTCTAATACTCGCCACGACCGAGCGATGTAACTCCCGACTGTCGCGTACATAAACCCAGAGAAAAGTGGTACATTGCCGACGTGGAAAAACGCATACTCTGGGTACTGCCACGATCCGATAAGACTTGATGTCTTAAACACTTCCATCGCAAGGCCAACCAGATGAAAAACCAAAATCGTAACTACTTCCCTAGGACGCTCCAGTCGAAACGCAAGCATGCCCAGCTGGACCAAAATCGCAAAGACAAAAAGCCAGTCATAGCGGCTGAGCCAGGGGAGCTCGACGTACTTTGTTATGATTATGGCTGCCAGTAGGAGTGCCCCGAAAAATGCAGCCCAAGCTTGTTTGATACCAAAAACCAGTATCTTTCCTAGGGGAAGCCGATATATGGTGTCTATAAAATGTTGTCGCTCTATTTTTCGCACTGCTTCTATTCTAGCGTACATCTACTCAGTATCCTCTCAGTTCGCCGTTGTATGCTCGAAATGAGAATCTACTAGTACATAAGGAGTTATTATGGCAAAATCTGACGAGAACAATGAAGTAAAAACTGTAAAAGAAGTCGAAAAAACGGCACACGGTACTACGAAAAGTACGGCAAATGATACCGCTGTCAAAAAGCCGCTTTTTACGGTGCCAACCTTGAGTACAGGGTGGTGGGTAGTGGTAGCAGGAGTCGGGTTTTTTGCGGTTCTCGGGCTATTTTCACTCTGTTTTACGGCTATTCATGCGGTGACTAATAGGCTAGATGACAGTACGAGCACAAGGGGTTTTTCGCAGATGAGTGTCGATCGTAGCGGCTCGTTTAGTCAAAATGGCGGTATGATGCGCGGCCAAGGTATGATGGGGCCGCGCGATGATTTTAGTACTGACGACAGTACTAGTAGAGTACAGGGAGTTGTAACGGCGGTTGATGGCCAAACGATAACCGTTGCTGGTAATGGCACAACAACCAAAGTTGTCGTACAAGACAGTACAACCTACAGTGGCGACGAAGAGCCAGCCAAGGTTAATGACACGGTTATGGCGTATGGAACGAAAGACGGTGACACACTTACAGCAACGCGAGTTTTTCTAAACCGACAGTAGTACGGCTAGAATTAGAGGAAACGCACCAGTCTACGAGACTAACCGTTTGAGGTATATACGGAGTCGATGAACTGTTTTCGTGAAATACGGCGTTGTCATTCGGTTTGGATGGCTTTCGATGAGCTGTTCGTAAAGCCGTTCGAGCTTCTGCACCTGCTTCTTTTCGGTGAACCGCATGGCAAGCCGACGACTATTTGCGCCAAAAGTTGCCTGCTTTTTCGGATCTTTTAGTATGGAAACAACCTTGCGGGCGAAATCCGTTGCATTATTTTTGGCAAAATAACCATTTTCGCCGTCGTGGACGACCTCGGAGACATCTTGGTCGATTAGGACGATGGGCACGCCTGCCTGTGCAGCTTCGTGCAGCACCCAACCTTGGGTGTCTTTGAGCGACGGGAAAGTGAATACGCTCAGTGATGCATAGACGACGCCCAAAGTTTCGCGCGGCATCGTACCGGTGAAAAGGATACGGTCAGGAAAACGTGATGCAGCCGCCAATGCTTCGAGCTGCGCGCGGTAGTTAAAGTCACCAACAAAGAGCAGTTTTGCGCGCGGTCGTTCCTTTCCAATACGGTCAAATGCTTTGATCAGCAGTGCTAGGTTTTTTTCTTCGCCGAGCCGGCCAACGAAACCAATGATCTCATCTTTTTTGTCTAGGCCCCATTTTTTATGAAACGCAGTTATTTCGGCAGCAGAAGGAGTGGGCAACGCATTGACACCATTTGGCATAAGGACAAGGGGGTACTGGTAGTTTTCGTCCTGCCAACTTTGTAGCTGCTGATGGCTCTTACGGCTAAGTGCGATCACGGCATCTGCCTTACTATGGAGCAGCGTTATTGCTTTTGCGACAGTTTTTTGTGCCCACTGTGCGGTATCCCGTTGCGGGCGGTAGATGTTTATAATATCGCGTATTTCTCTGCCGCTCAGTTTGATGTGTGCTGGGTATACAACACCTATAAGCGCCAAGACGCCGGGCAGAACATTGGGGTAGTTATCGATGTATTCGTACAGGTCGGTGCAATATTGAATAACGAGGGGCGTGTTACTGCGCAGTGCAGCATTAATGCCGAGCAACCCCACCTGCGATGGGGTAAAAATATGGACGATATCGAGCTGCATATCCTCGATTTGCCGCAAAACGAGCGGCGGAAAGAAGACCGAGATATCAAATTCGTTAAAAAACCCACTGGGAAAGCTGGGGAAGCGAATGATGTGGTCATCTTCCGCCAGCAGCTCAATTTGTTTACTGGGTCTTATGCTACGTGCGGGGCAAAAAACATACACCTCATGGCCAAGTGCCTCGAGTTGGATCTTCAAACTCTCGACTACAAAGGTAATACCGTTGATGGATGGTCGGTAACTGTCGGTGAAAAGGCCAATACGCATAGTTCGCTACTAAGTATACATGACGACGGCTGTGGTTTTAGGGTTAACTCAGGCATTTTACGTGGGATACGACTTTAACAGATAAGGATTTTACTTCATTTGTTGTATTGCCGATGCATGTGCTTAGTTTTGACGAGCTTCTATCAGCGCAAGAACGTTTGGTATTGCAAGGGTTGGTAGGGCGCCAAACTCTGTTGCAACAGCATCATCGATCTCGCAGGCTAGTTTTACCGTGAATGGGTTTTTGTTCTGCTGCATATGTCCGACCGTCTTATCACCGATGTGAATTTCGAATTTTTGCGGGACAAATAGCGCTATGAAATCGATATAGCGGCGCAAGACTCCAAACAGGTCTGTGTCCTCGACTATCTCGCCTATCTGCACTTCGTCGGCATTCAGAACAAGCCAATGGTCGCGCACAAAGGTAGAGGTAATGCCTTTGCGTCGGAGTGAGCAGATGCGTTTTCCATCGGTATCGAATATATCGTAGGTCGGGGCGATGTCTAAAATATTGCGCGCCATAACGCTAAAATATGGCTGTTGTTTTTCTTCGTCGTGAAAGAAGTAGATCTGCTCTTTCAGCTTGAAAGCTTTTTGGTCAGCTCGACATAGCAGCGTATGATTTTCGTCGTAGGTACGGACGGTTTCGCCGATAAGTTTTAAAAATTGCCGTTCAACGAGTAGTTTCATTATAGGGTCCTTGGTTACGTTGGTATGCGCCTAGTATATCGGATGCTTGAACGCAATTATAGGTAACATGGTACTTTTATCTGTACTGTGGCAAAGACGAGCGTAGTTTTCTGGTAAAATGCACTATATGAACAGCAACGAAGCCGAGCCATTACCCTGTGCGGATAAAATTGCGTTTGAAAGCCGTGAGGCCGCCGAAGCGACCGCCACAACGAGCGACTATTGGTATGGTAGCCGTCCAAAAGCATACCGATGCAGACACTGTCCGTACTGGCACCTTTCCTCGAACTAGCGTATACTCGGTAGGCAAATAGTGGGCTCTTAGCTCGGTTGGCTAGAGCGCGACATTCGCGTTGCCGAGCTCTTGAGATTTGAGCCCTGTAGAGCCCGCCGCGTTTTGCGAGTATCATACAGAACATTCTAAGGAGCAATAGATGAAAACTGCCACTGTAAAAGTCTTAGAACTACCGAGTACTTATTACCGAGCCACGGCAAAAGCGCTCATAAAAGACGATCAGAACCGTCTACTGGTCGTACGGAACGAGCACGGACACGATGAACTACCCGGCGGCGGTATCGAGTTCGGAGAGAGTTTTGATGCATGCCTGGTCCGAGAGGTGCAAGAAGAACTCGGCGTTAGCGTACGAGAACGGGGCCGTATAGTTTGTGTGTATATGGGCTCGAACCATGATACTGGTGTACCGACTATCAGGATAGCGGCATCCGTTACACTAGATTCGCACAACTTTGTTTTGTCCGACGGAATGGTCGACTACCGTTTTGTTACGCGCGAGGAGTTTATGACAAGTAATCTTGATTTTGATGAGCAGGGTGTAAAATTGTACGTAGACGAAATATTTAGCACGGAGTAGTGTATGCAGGAAAAACAGAAAAAAGAGATGTCTCAAAATGATAAGCTGAATGGTTTACGGGCCGCAGTGCTTGGCGCAAATGACGGCGTGATAAGTACGGCTGGTCTGATCTTTGGCGTTGCCGGCGCAACCAACAACCGAGCCGCAATTTTTACGGCAGGCCTCGCTGGGCTCGTTGCGGGAGCTATCAGCATGGGGCTAGGCGAATATGTTTCTGTTAGTACACAGCGCGATACCGAGCGAGCGTTTATCCTTAAGGAAAAACAGTTGCTTGCAGCCGACCCAGAGGGTCAGCTCGAAGACCTCGCGAAAGGGTTTGTGGAGAAAGGTGTATCGCATAAAACTGCACTACAATTTGCCCGCGAGCTCAGTGCCAAGGATCCAATAAAAGCGCACCTAGAGCACGAATTAAAACTAAGCGAGGACGATCTGACCAACCCTATCACGGCGGCGATTGCATCGCTTTTTGCGTTTACGAGTGGGGCGCTCGTGCCATTGCTCGCGGTCGTTCTTTCACCTGACGAACTGCGAATACAAATTACGCTCGTAGCAGTTATCGTAGGTTTGTTTTTGACGGGATATTTGAGCGCTAAACTCGGTGGAGCAAACAAAAAGCATGCGGTAGCGCGGATTATCGTCGGCGGCATCGTCGCAATTGTAGTTACTTACGTGGTCGGTCGTTTGTTCGGAAATGCCCTCGGCTAAAACCGTATAAGTCGTTCTGAAATAATATAGAGCTACTGCAATTTTACCGTTAGTAACGAAGGCTTGTGGTCGGACCCGTTCCAGCAACGGTTAGAGACTGACGATTCACGACGACAAGTTGCGTTGCCACCAATAATGTCGATGGAAATTGGGGTGACGTCGCTCCGTGTTTTTGAAAAGACGTAGTCGATTAGCCTGGTTCCCGATGATGAGCTACTTTCGCTGTCTCCGATACCGGATAGATTCAAAAGCTCGTATCCACTTTTCATGTTGATCGAACGATATGATCGACAAGGTAGCCAGGTGATGCGACAGGCTTTATCTTCTCGAAAGTCGGCATTGTAGTCCCCGACGGAGAAAACAGGGACATCCGACCCCCTGGAGCTAATATAGGGCATTAATTCTTTCATTTCAGCTCTATATGCCTTACACACCGTAGTAGAGCAGGATTCACTCGGTTTGTCTGGTAGCCCAACAACCGCATGAAAGTTATATACGTAAAATTCTTTGCCATTAGCAATGTTTCGTAGTCGAACGTAGGTTACTGTTTTTCTGAACCCGTAGGGGTCGATAATCTTGTAGCCAGAGGCGCGCTTAGTGTACATTTTTGCATTCCAAATGATTGGTGTATTTCCTGATGGCTCATAGACTCCGATGCTGTCTGACGCAAGTCCAGCAACGGCGCGGTCAAGGTCAACGCTTCCACCGGTCCCGACCTCCTGCAACCCGAGAACTTGCGCAGACGAGAGGATGGTTGAAATGCCTTTTTTCATATTGGATGGCGAGTTGGTGTAGAGCACGTTCCAAGTTGCGATGGTTAGCAATGTACCACTTGACGGTTTTGACGGAGCTGCGACGGGTTCATTGGCCGTCTCATCTATCTGTAGCGGGTCATTTGGATCTGCTTCATCGGCTATATCTGGTTCTGTGTAGTCTTCGCCCGCACTGTCATCATAGGTTGAGGTGTCAGACGTAGTATCATCGTAAGCGACGGTTGTGTCATCGGTAGTTGTTGTGGTCTTACTTTTTGTTGATGCAATGAGTCTCTGCCACCATGATATCTCCTCGTCAGTTGGGTCTGTAGAATTAGCGGACTCCTCTTGGCTCGTGGTGTCCGTAGTGCTGCTGTCGGCAATGAGGTTATCACTTTCGTCAATAATGCCGTCATTATTTTTGTCAGCAGTACCCAGGATCGCTGAGGTTTTATTTGAAGTTTGTATTGTCGGCTTTTGTAATAAGGTTAGTACGGAAATACTCGCAATAAAAAACACTATGCCAACAGCAGAAAACAACATAACGCGTTGCATGTTTGTTAGGCTGCCGAACCGTTCTCTTAGGGTTGTATGGTGCGTTGAGACGGTCGGTGTATCTAAAATGAACGAGTAGTCATCTCGTCCTTGGCTTGGCGTTTGAGGGTTAGAATTTTTGTCCGTTGTCTGCATAATATTGTCCAAAAGTTATAGTGGGGCTTCTGCCGAGGGTCATAAAACTACGAGTAGTATATCACGCTTACGTATTATAATGACTCTGTCAATGGGTCGTTAATGTAGGTTGAGTGTGAGGTATACGGGGGAGTGATCAGAACCGTAGCGGCTTCCTGATATTGCGAGTGTTTTTGGGTAGACTGCCGCGTTGTCACCGATCCAGACATAATCTATGATGCGGTTGCCATCTCCGTGCGAACCGATACTTTTGCTTATACCTGCGAGGTTCAACCGCTGCCAATTGCTGTGCACTCCTACGGTACCTAGTCTCGCATAGGGGAAATCTTTGTAGTGAACATTGACATCGTAGCGGTAATTGACATTAAAATCACCGGTGACAAACACAGGCAACCCTGATGCTTTTAACACCTTTAATTTGCTGGTTAGTACATCCATGTGATGTTTGTAGTTTGCGACACGGTCTCCTTCACCAGACATAGGCTTACCACGAGACTCTAGACTCGCGACTGTGTGGGTATTTAAGACATAGAATTCTTTCCCAGTCGATTTATCAGAAAGTTTAGCCCAAGTGATCCATTTGGCAGAAATTCTGTTGCCGGTTGTTCCTGTTGACGTCTTGATGGTTTCTGGGTCAGAGACTTTATAATAACCTGACGAAATGACGTTGAAACGTGATTTCTTCCAGACGATCGCGAGGCTACCAGGGTTTGAGCCGTCGGTTGAATAGTTGTGGACGTAGCCGGCGTACGCACATGAACTGCATAGAAGCGTGTCGCGCATTGCTTTTCTGCGATCGGGCTGGTGTAATTCCTGAAATCCAATGATATCTGCTTTCGAGCTAACGGCCGATGAGCCTTTTTTGATATTTGATGTTGAATTTGTAAATAGCGTATTCCAACTGGCGATTGTCATGGTGGAGCCTCCGGCTGGCTCGGTGGTAGCGGGTTTCTCACTAGGCTCGTACTCGATTACTGGTGCTTCAACGGTATCGTCTAGGTACTCGTTTTCATAGGCACTACTGTCAGACGGCTCTTCGTAGAAAGAGTCTGAAGGCGTAGTAGTGTCATCATAGCTAACCTGTTCGTCATCATTGGTCGTATCAGTTGTTTTTCCTTTGATCTGACCTATAAGGTTTTGCCACCATGAAATATCCTCATCAGAAACGGTATACGTGTCACTACCATCGATTATGCCGTCTCCGTTTGTGTCTGTGGTGCTATATTCATTTAGATCAGCATTGTCTGTCGTGGCGGTATCTCTTGTGACAATTTTATCCGACTGTTTCTGCGAGGTCTGGCTGGCTGACAGATTTTGAACCTTTTTGTTGCTGCTCATAACGATAGTCAGTCCAATCATCGATAGGGCAAAAACAACGCCCACGACAGAAACGAGGACGAGTACTTTTTTTGCCCGAGGTATCTCACCGATTCGTGTCCCGACCGTATCCTGTGGAGTTGTCTGTTGGATGAACGCAAACTCATCCGCGGGGATTGTCTCGGTTGGATTTTGTCGATGTGGGTCTTGTGGTGTAGGTTGCATCGTTGTTATCTCTAAGAAGCTTTTACAGGTAGTGTACACCCACAGTTTACCATAAGCATGCCTGCATATGGTAAAGCGCTGGGGTGAGACATTGATCTTGTGAATGGACGTTTTATAGGGTACAATACCCTAGTTAAATACCTGTTCTAGTTTGCCTAGACGGCTCTTTAGCTCAGTTGGTAGAGCAGAGGCCTGAAGAGCCTTGTGTCCCCAGT
>CAZLLY010000010.1:0-24266 GCA_964560755.1 uncultured Candidatus Saccharibacteria bacterium
CGAAAGCGTCTACGAGCGCGACGATCTCACTCTGACCCCAGTCAAAGGCGGTGTTGGGCCATTAACTATCTGTGCTCTCTTTGAAAACGTCATCCGTGCCGCCCGAGCGACAACCAAGGTCTAATGAAAATAGGCGTTTTCGATAGCGGTATAGGTGGCCTTAGTGTTGCACGTGCCATCGAACGGGCGTTTCCAAAAGCGTTGGTCATATATATCAACGACGCAAAAAATGTGCCGTATGGCACAAAAACCGAAGCGCAGATCTATGCCTTGGCGAGGCCAAAAATCCAAGAATTATACGAACAAAATTGTGACGTGATCGTACTGGCGTGCAACACGGTAACGATGACCTGTCAGTCAAAGCTCGAGGCAGCTTTCCCGGTTCCATTCATTGGGCTTGAGCCGATGGTCGAGCAGGCGGTGCAACAATCGAAAACAGGCAAAATAATACTGTGCGCTACACCTGCAACAATAAAAAGTGCACGGTATCATCAGCTGGTACGTGACTATGCTGCAGGCGCTACGATCATAGAGCCAGATTGTTCCGACTGGGCGTCACTTATCGAAGACAACGACATTTCAGAGGAAAGAATTCATGCAGATATTGAACCGGGGCTGAGTTCAGGCGCAGATGTCATCGTACTGGCGTGCACCCATTATCACTGGATAGAGCAGAGTATCGCTGCAATTGCAGGCAACAGGGCAGTTATCTTGCAGCCCGAGAATGACGTTATCCAGCAAATTGCACGTCTCTAGAACCCTGTGACAACTGCCTTAAACTGATTTCCGCGGTCTTTGTAATCTTTGAAAAGTCCAAAACTAGCGCAGCCCGTCGAAAGCAATACGACGTCTCCTGGCTCGGAGGCAGATCGTGCTTTCTCCACGATATCGGCCATGGTAGTTCCGCCATCAGTCACGGCAGTATAGCCTGCTCGCTTTAGCGCTGACTTGATCTTTTCCGCTTCATCACCGATGAGGATAGCGTGTCTGACATTACCCGCCGCAACGGCAGCGGCAAGCTCGTCGTACGACGCTCCTTTATCTGATCCGCCCAATATGATGACTTTCGGCTCAGAAAATGCCTCTATAGCAACGATCGCCGTTTCAGGTGTTGTGCCAAAGCTATCGTCGTAGTAGCTTACATCGTCCAAATCTCGGACGAACTCTAGACGGTGCTCTAGACCCGCGAAGGTCTGTACGACCGATGTGATTGCGTTGATATCACGTATACCGGCTTGCCAAACTGCTGTTATTGCCGCACAGATGTTTTGCATGTTATGAGCGCCGAGTAGTTTTACGGCGTCAGTTGCACAGATCGATTCGCCGTCGATGGTTAGCATATTGCCGTTGACCCATGCACCCGGTTCTTGAAAATAGGGGACTTTTTGGCCAGCACCAGTTGCGGCGATGGACCTGGATGTGTCATTTTCGGCAAAATATATCGCTACATCAGTAGAATTTTGCTCGGCAAATAGCCTAGATTTGGCATTTTTGTAATCATCCATGTCGCTATGCCAGTTGAGGTGCTCGGGCACGACCATTAGGCATACGGCAATATGCGGTGAGTGCGTTACGTCGTACAGCTGGAAACTACTCAGCTCGAGCACGACGTAGTCAGTAGTGGCGATGTCATCGACGAATTCTAACGGTGACAGTCCGATGTTACCGCCCAAAAACACCTTGTGTCCTGCTGCTTCAAGCATTTTGGTTACGAGCGTACTCGTGGTGCCTTTGCCCTTTGTCCCTGTTATGCCGATGGTGTTCGGGGTAGGGCAGCTTCTCAGGAACTCGTTGACGCTCGTCGTTATTTTGCGCTTTACGTCTGGGTTACTAGCCAAAATTACCGATGGGTGTATGCCAGAACTCCGTACGATCAGGTCAAACCTATCCATATCGGCCAGATAATCCGCCCCAAGCTGTTTTGCGTAAGTGTCAGACACTTCTACCGACTCATCCTGGTCGCACACCGTAACCGCGTGGCCATGACGCGCAAAATACGCAGCATTCACCTGACCATCTGTCGCAAACCCAACAATCGCAATCTTCATATATCTATCATACCCTAAGTGAGAGTGTGCGAGGTCCGACCTATCACACTTTGTTGTCGACAACGCAGCGTAGGTATACACTGTAGTGTGATAGGTCGGACCTCGCACACTATGCCAAGCAAGAATGTTATAAAAGAGTATGAAGCGGGTGGGTACTACCACGTGTACAACCGAGGGGTTGAAAAACGTGTTATTTTTCTGGACGATCAAGATTACACGGTGTTTATCGGTCTACTAAAAAAATATTTGGCCGGCGAGGAAGACGCGCGCAAAAACCGTCATCCGTACTCTCAGCTCGACAAAGACGTCCAGCTACTATCGTATTGCCTGATGCCCAATCATTTTCATCTGTTGCTACACCAAACATCGATCGACGGCGTTACTCGGTTGCTCAGGCGCCTCAGTACGGGCTATGTGATGTATTTTAATAATAAATACAGGCGGGTCGGTACGCTGTTTCAGGGTAAATTTAAAGCGGTGCGCATCAACTCCGATGCATATCTGCAACACATATCGAGGTACATTCATCTAAACCCTAAAGACTACAAGGCATGGCGATATTCGAGCTATGTTTATTACAGTGGCGAGCGAAAAACCCCAAAATGGCTCGATGCACCACAGCTAATGCATATATTTGACGATAACCGCGAGGAATACCTGCAGTTCGTTGATGATTACGACGGGATGATGCGTGACCTGTCTATAATAAAATGGCAGCTCGCCAACGACTTCGAAGAAGACTAGCGGCTAAGTGTGCGAGGTCCGACCTATCACGTTTTTAGGTGTGATAGGTCGGACCTTGCACAGGCTGCGGAGGGTAGGAAAGGGTGCCGGGGGGGGCGGGGTTAGGCGGCTAGTTTTGATTTGACAAGTTCTGCGACCTGTCTTGGGGTCATTTGGGCTTTTACGACGTATGCTTCAACATTTAGGGCTTTTATCTCTGGTGGAGCGGCTTCTTCGCCGCTGTTTGTCAGGATGATAACTTTGATGTGTTTACCCCACGATGTTGCACGCATTTTCTCTAGCATTTCATCGCCGGTCATCTCTGGCATCATTAGGTCAAGCAGGATGATATCGGGCTTCATTTCTTCAGCCAGTGCCAAACCTAGTTTTCCATTGGCCGCCGTCTCGACGGTATAGCCCTCGGACTCAAACTTCATGCGATACATCATCGCAATAGCTTGGTCGTCTTCAACAATCGCAACTTTCACAGGTGTTTTACTCATACGGTTGATTATACAGTATTTAGCGACTCTACAAAAACAGCTAGTCGGTTACCGTGATCCAAGTTGTAACTTACCTAGCTTTAAAGCGATAGATCGCTGCTTGGGTACTCAGGAAAGTCGGGAAGGCCGACTTGAGGCTCAGCTTCCTGTCTGCTGTACTGCGGGGTCTCCCAGTTGACGAGCGCACCATCTCTCATGTGTAGGACGAAATCCGCCATTTCAACGATGCGCGGATCATGCGATACAACCACAAGCGAGTTGCCTTGGTCGGCGTAATCACGGAATATTTCAAATGTGTTTTGCGCAGTAAGTGAGTCGAGTGCAGACGTTGGCTCGTCGGCGCAGATAATTTTAGGCCTACCGGCAAGTGCCGCCGCGATCATGCCGCGTTGTTGCTGCCCGCCAGATAGTTTTTCGGGGATCTTGCTGAATTCTGTAGATATATCTAGTCTGGCGTACAGCTCCTGTAAATAACTGTCATCGATCTGTTTTCCGAGTGCACTATGCGTAAGTCTGATTGTGTCTTCGATGGGGATGTGTACCAGTGGTTCGGGCTTTTGAGGTATATACCCGAAGCGTGCCCTTCTGTAGTTGATAAGCTTTTTCTCGTCTGGGGTTTCGCCTAATATTGCACCAATGGTACGTTGCATCGCCTTCTGGATCTTGGTCATTCGTGGAGCAGCGACGGTATATAAAACATTGTTATTATCGTCTAGATGGTCGACGTGCCCAGTAGTAGGAAGTAGCTCGCCGTATATTACTTTGAGTAACGTGCTCTTGCCAGACCCCGATGGGCCTTCGATGACCGTAAAACCTGGAGGGATGTCGACACCGCTTGGCATGTTCAGGGAAGGTGCGCTCTCGGTACCATACCTGACCGAGAGACCATCACTGCATCTAAAAAGTGTTTTGTCGTTCATGTTGCTAACCCACGGTTTTGGTTGATGTCCTTGCGCAGAATCTTGTGTGTTGCCGACCTTGTTGCCGCATAGTTTATCCCGCCCATTATTCCGAGTATCGCTAGCCCAGTTGTCCCGTTCGGGCCGATCTGCGCACCCGGTAGCCCAGCATTTATCGTATAATCGAGTCCGACGGTAAGTGCCAACCCAGCTACGGTAGACGTGAGTGTATCCATGCATGCACGCTTCTGGCCAATACTTCTAATATCTTTTACTCGGAAATTACTATTAAGCAAATACCTGAGTTGTCCTTCCTGTATTGCAAGCTCAGTTTTTCGTTTCCCGGCGATAGCCGCCCCCGCGAACAACGCACTCATGGCTAAGAAGGGCAGAACTGTTCCATTCACATTGTTCTTACCAGCTTGCGCCGTGTTGGCAAAAAAGTTATCGAGCGGGAGCAGATATGTTCGCTCAGAAGGGTTAGTCGCATCGGCTCGAATTTTTTCAAGTATATTTTTGATTTCACCAACGTCGCCCTTAACCAGGAGTAGGTTGTACGGACTTATGGGGTTGTTGGCGATACATTCATTCGCTGACGTATTAGTCGTCGTAACGGGTAGCAAGTTTGCTCCGGCACTATTTTTGATAGTATCAACGACGGTGAGTTTGACACCTTCCATCTCAAACGTATCATCTTTTTTCAGACCAAACTCCTCGGCAACAGCAACAGGAACATAGCTACAGTTGCTATTTGCATCAGGCATTCCTAAAGTTTCTGCAGGCATACTAAAGAGTAGCGCAGGGACGAGGGCATCTTTTGGCGCGCCATTTTTTCGTATGTTTTGCCAGCTGTAGTGTACTGGTATAAAACTGACGTTCGAGTATTGGCTTTTTGCCTCCTCGGTTTGAGAATAGTCGACCAACCTGCCTAGGACCTCAGGAGCTACGTAGTTAGTCGTTGCCAGCTGTGGGTAGGGCGAGTTTGTTACGATATATGCGTTGTTGCCGATCGTTTCTTTGAGCATGTTAGATGCATCGACTTGGCTACTACTTAGCCCTGCGGCAGAGTCGATAGAAAGCCCGAACAGCCCCGCAGCGGTGATACTCAAAACACTGGCACCAATTTTTTGCAGAGGAGAGTGCCTGGGGCGGTCTTTGGCAGCGATCTCTGCTTTAGCTGCTGCCGCCGTATTAAAAGTCTCGTGGATCTTTTGTGCACCGATAGTTACTGCGTACGCGGCACCAACTACGGTCGAGCCTTTTACGACTCCTTCAAAAACATCAGAAAATAAGTTTGATGGCTGTGCATCAGTGCTGGTCAGTGCAAATCGATCGGTCAGGATACCACTTCCTGTCCCGACCATATAGCCAGTGGTTAGCCCGACTCCGCTATAAAACGCTCCCAGTGCTAGGTTACCAACTCTGTTTACTACGCGCTGAATAGCCTCAGGGATCGAGGATTTCAAGCGTTCCATAGATTGTTTGGGTGGTTGCATAAGTAGTTATCTACACTGTGAATATAAGGTTATTTACCTGGAACCTTGGAGCATGCCACCACCGCATACTTCATTGTTGCTCAGTATACCACATAGTTTATACAAATGCAAGCAAAATATGTAAAACTAAACCCACCTGCGTAGATTGTCGCAAGACTTGATTACTGTCTTTGTAATATATCTCGCACGATCGCCACTACTTGCGCCGGTGTATGATGCGCTTTTACTATGTACCGCTCAACACCCATAAAGCGCAGGCTAGCAGGTGCTTCCTCGCGGCTGAGGTTAGTCAGTATAGCGACGCGTGTTGCTGCGCCCCATTCGGTTTCACGTAGTTTTGCGAGCATTTCATCACCAGACATGTGTGGCATACGGAGGTCGAGCAATACTAGATCTGGGCCGTGCTCTTTGATGATTTTCAGGCCGTCTCTACCGCTCGCGGCAGTAAACACTTCGAACCCTTCCAACTCAAATTTGAGCCGGTATAGCTGCAGTATCGGCAGTTCATCCTCGATGATGGCAAGCACGGGTTTATTGATCGATGCGCTCATATATACCATAGTAATCCTATTATCCCATTTTCCCCAATATTTTGACGTAATATGTGCGGATGCCTAACTGAAGTGTTTTTCTGATGTATAAAATATTGTGCGTTGGAGGGCAGTCATAACAATAAGGGTAGGAATAATTACTGTTGTTATATTTGTAACGATCTTTAGATGATAGTTAGCGAAGCAATAAGGTTACAGTCATGAGCTATACCGACCGATGTTGACCGAAAGACGCAGGTGAGGTAAAATGCAACTTGAAGGCACTTTTTGAAACTAAAGACGTAGCAACCCATTTGGGACCTGCTACGTCTTTTTATTATGCTTATGCTAATACCATAACATAATACTTGACATTATTAAACATAAGTGCTATTATAACAACATGACACAATCACACGAAATTCACATTGCAAGCGGAATCGGTATCGCAAATACAGAACTAGGCGCCTTTGATGCTGCGCTCAATAAGCTCGGTGTAGAGAATAGAAACCTACTATATTTAAGCTCGGTTATTCCGCCGAATTCTGAGGTTATTATTCATGATGCAGCTATCCCTGCAGAACATCTCCCCGGCGAATGGGGCGATAGACTCTATGTTGTAAAGGCCGAGAAGCGCACAGCAACACCTGGTGAACAAGTTTGGGCAGGTATTGGTTGGTGGCAAGACCCATCAGACGGCAAAGGACTTTTCGTAGAACATGATGGGCCAAGTGAAGAATATGTTCGAACGCAGATCGATGAGAGCTTAAAAGACTTACTGAACACTCGCGGTATCTCGCAGGATGTTGGCAGCATGGAGATGCAAGTCATTGGCGCAACATGCGAAGATAAGCCTGTTAGCGCTATGGTAATGGCAGCATATCAGGCCTCGGGCTGGGATAATAGTGCCCATTTTTTCCATACACGAAATGAGTAACGTATGAGTATAGATGTCCCACCTAGACCTGCAACGCCTGAAGTAACTGACTTCTCAAACTTCGATATGTATGGGTTGACAGGCGATATCAATGAACCTACTTCGGAAGCCCCAAAAACATCTCTCATACAGCGTGTTAAAACCGCCATTGCAGGCGTTGTGTTGGCGGCAGAGATAAGTCCGCTCAACGAGTCGATTCGCATTGGAGCATACACAGCAGGTGATATTGCAAGCAATCATAACCCGGTTGTTGGAGCACTGACTTTTGGTGCATCAACTTTATTGATCGAAGGCGCAGCTGCCCTAGCAACTGGACGACTGTTGAGTACAAATCTGGCAGATAAACTTGCTACCGGAAAAGTTGCTGTCGGAACTAGAAAAGTGATAAATATGCTTGGATACCGCGCTGACGGCCGAATATCGCCCGTTTCAAAGGCTGTAGCAGCTTTCCTTGGCGGTTCCGTAGTGTATATGGGTGTAGAAAAATTCGACAACCCAGTTATTTCCGAAGAGGAGCTCAAGAAAAAAGGTCTCGTGACAGCTGGCACACTAGCTGGCGCATGTGCAGTACTAGGTGCGGTTGCGGCTGATACAAATGCGCTTGAAGCAGTTATCTCAAATCCGACGGTCAGCGCAGTTACTCTTGGCGTGCCCGTAAGTTACGCGCTAGGTAAAAAGGTATTCAGAAAGCTAACTGGCCGCGAAGTAGCCGGTCAGTCTGTCTGGCGCGATACTGATGATCATGGAAATAAGTATTCATTGGTTAGCGACTCGGTAAAGCTCGACGAGCTCGCGGTTTTAGAGCAAAAGATTTGGGATGAAAAAGATTACGGCAACCTAAAAGCGCTTGGCTATGGTAAGTATATCTATAGGAGTAGAACATTTGGTGCGTTCGACAAAGATGGCACTCCTATCGCTGTGAACCGTCAGTTTATTGGAGATGCAGACATACTTCCACCGGCACTCACCGAGAGGGAATTCTATGATGATGCCGAACGACAGCGCTGCATAAAGCTTGCACGCGAAGGCTTGCTCGAGGAAGTCGGTACTGTCGCCGTCGAAAAGAACTGGAGAGGAAAAGACTTGACGTCGAAATTATGGCGACTTGCCTATAGAGATGCTGTGGAGCGTGGTGTTAACCACTGGGCTATCATTATGGAGCCTGAGAGAGTGGCGGCACTTAATACTAAGCATGGTTTTGATTTTATGCAGGCGGGTCCGGCCTCTGATTACCAAGGTGGTGACTGCGCAGTTCATGTTATGGATTTAACAAAAGCTTCGAAGAAAATAATGAGAGAACACCCCCTAGATTGGTTCTGGTTCAAAAAAGCACCACTTCGCCCTTAAAAACAAAAGCATAATACAGTATAATGGGGACAAAATGTTCCTAAATATATTTATTATCCTCTGTGGCGGTATCCTACTATCCCTGTTAGCAGTGGTGTTATATAGTGATTCAAAAGCTGCAAGTAACCGATGGCTAGGGCTACTCATTTTTGGTGGTGTTTTATGGCTCCTCGCCAATTTGCTCGCAAATAATGCATCAAGCCTCGAGGCAAACCTATGGTTTAGTCGATTTGCAATGCTCGGTGCGTCTATCGAACCGTTTGCATTTCTGATGTTCTGTATTAGTTTTACGGAAAGAAAAATATCAGACCTACTCCAATGGCTGGTAGCTTTCCCTGTTATTTTGTTGATTCTGTCCACGCCAACATCATTAAACATCGTTAGTGTGACGGCTGGAGGCCAATCGATAAACCCTGGTCCTGCCTATATTCTTCTTGCGGCAGTCCTCGGCCTGTATTTTGCCATTGGCTCGTTGCTGCTCTCTATTGAGTTTAGAAGAGCGAAATTACAGCGAAGACAACAGCTATTTTTCATATTACTGGGGGTTAGCTTTACGGTTTTCCCCGTAATCATCTTGAGTGTAATCCTACCTATCTTGGGTTATTCCCTTGGGGTCTCATTTGCTCCGACATTAGTTATATTTTTTGCTTCCTTCACCACGGTTGCGATCGTTCGGCACAGGCTATTTGACATAAGGATGTTTGTTGTTCGGGCTGCAGCATACTCAATCACTGTGGCGCTTCTTGCGCTTGGATATATTGCACCGCTTATATTTGTAATTATGCGAATATTGCATTTGCCGTTCGAGTGGCCAAAGTTTGTCGTAGTAACGATAATAGGTACTTTGGCGGCAACGTTCTATCATCGTGTACACATATGGTTTAACCACGTAACAGAGAGGATCTTCTTTAGAGATTCTTACGACCCAACTGAGTTGCTGGCAACGTTAAATAATTTGTTAGTTACTACAATTGATCTGAAGAAATTGTTAGATGCTAGTGCGAGACTTATTGAAAATAATCTGAGACCTAGCTACTGTGCGTATATTTTATTCGACAGATCTAACTCAGAGGTACGCTTTTTTGGTAACTCTGCGACACTCAAGAAAGAGCTCGATTATTCAAGCATCTCCAAATGGTTAAGTCAGTCTGCCGAAGGGTCGATAACTGTTGACGCACTTCCAGACGGTTATGATGGCGTTCGTGAGGTTTTAAAAGCTGCAAATGTCGCGATGATCGTAAAATTGTCGCCAGAAAAACATAGTAGAGACGCAACACTGGGCTATATTTTTGTGGGTAAACGCCAAAGCGGCAAGATGTATGATGCTAGCGATTCAAAGGTGATGAATACCATTGCAGATACGCTTGTTCTAGCTATGCAAAATGCACTGCATTATGAAGAAATCCAGAGATTCAATGACACACTTCAATCGAAGGTTGAGGAGGCGACGCGGAAGCTCAAGGCTACCAATGACAAGCTCAAGAAGATGGATGAAACAAAGGATGAATTCATAAGCATGGCGTCACATCAGCTGCGCACGCCGCTGACCTCTGTAAAAGGCTATGTCAGTATGGTGCTTGACGGCGATGTCGGCCCCATTACTCCGCAGCAGCGTGAGTTACTCAACCAGTCGTTCCAAAGTAGCCAGCGCATGGCAAACCTCATTAGCGACTTGCTGAACCTATCGCGCATCAACACGGGTAAATTTATCATCGAGGACAGCCCTGTACACCTACCAGCAGTTATCGAGGCAGAGCTAGGCCAGCTGCGCGAGATGGCTGCTGCCAAAAACATAACGCTTCACTACCAGGCGACCGAGCCATTCCCGACTCTTATGCTCGACGATAACAAGATGCACCAGGTTGTCATGAACCTGATAGACAACGCCATATATTACACTCCAGAAGGCGGCACCGTAACCATTGAGCTACTCGATACGCCGAAGACAATAGAGTTTCGCGTCATCGACACCGGTATTGGCGTGCCGAGGGAGTCACAAAAGCATCTGTTTTCCAAGATGTTCCGCGCCGAAAACGCCCGCCGCGCCCGCCCAGATGGCACTGGACTCGGCCTGTTTATGGTCAAAAAGGTCATTATCGAGCAAAAGGGCGTCATTATATTCGAAACAGAAGAAAACAAGGGCAGTGTGTTTGGGTTTAGGTTCAGCAAGGCCGATCATTTGGTCGAAGAGACGACCGACGACTGAAGATCGTCAGAGTAGCAGGTTTCATGTTGCAAGTGACAGAGAGGTGACAAGTGACAAGTTATAGATACGCCCTTCGTCGGTCATCAGTCTTCCGTCATCCCTCATCCCACCACCTGTTACCTGAAACATGCCACTTCTATGCAACTTGTCACTTGCAACATGATACCTATGAGTCTTCCTGCCCGTATATTCCACAACATCCAAACTCAGCACGTCCAGCACCAAACAGGGGTGAAGATTACGATATAACCGTAAGAATTATTACAATAAATGGGTATTGACTTGTAAACAAGATTATGGTAATATGGAGAAGTATAACAATTTACACAGTTGGAGGTGTAAGGAGTAATTATGAAACTATCAATCAATCATTGGTCAAAAGCCAAGAAAGCATTTGCCGCTGGCGTCGCGACTGTCGCAATTGTCGCTGCAAGTGTACTAGGAATAGGTTTTTCAAGCATGCAAGCTCAGGCTGGATCATGCCCGAGTAACGATATTATGCCTTGTGGTGCATGGTCGCCGTCTAAATTCATATCTAAGCTAAAGGCAAACAACCCAAGCGATATGAACAATATCTACGCCAACTGGCGCTACGACCTGCCAAAGAGTCAGTATGACGAATTTGAAAAATATGCCAAAGCCGGCAAGATCAACCCAACAAACGGTAACGTTACCGTCGATGGTGTTACGGTCGGTTATGATGGGCTAAGCCTTGGGCGCAACCCAAAGAGCTCGTCAACAAAAATCTCTATCGATGGCAAGGCGTACTACCAGAGCCATATCAAAGACCTTACCAAGTACTACAATGACGCTATGGTGCTGTTTGACTCACATGGTAATGTTCAGACCGTCATCATGAACCTTTGCGGTAACCCGATCAAGCTGATCGAGAAAAACCCAAAGTACAGCTGCGATATGCTAAATATGACGAAAGTTGACCGTGATACGTTCAAATTTAACTCCAAGATCAGCACTTCTAACGGCGCATCTGTCGTCAAAGTCGTTTACGATTTCGGTGACGGCACAACCCGTACCGAAACATCTCCTAGCACGGTCGTGACACACGACTATGCCAAAGCCGGCACCTATACTGCCAAAGTAACTGCCTATGTCAAAACTAAGTTTGGCCGAACGACGTTCCCGATAACTGTTACCGCAAACTGCCAGAAAACAGTTCCCGTCGAGCAAGCTCCAACACCTGCTATCACTATCGACAAAAAAGTTGATGGCGTTGAAAGCAAAGAAGTTAAAGTGGGTGAGAACTTCACCTACCAGATCGTCGTCAAGAACACCGGTAATGTCGACCTCGTCAATGCCGTTGTAACCGACCAGTCTCCTAACGCAAACATCCAGTTTGTCAGCACCGACAAAGGTACTATTGCGAACAATACACTGACCTACACTATCCCAACCCTCAAGGTCGGCGAGAGTGTTACTATCAACTTGGTTGCCAAAATGACCGCCTATGTTGCTGGTGACATTGTTAACAAAGCTTGCGTCGACACGCCTACCATTCCTGGTACAAACCCAGATGATTGTGACGAAGCAACGGTTGTTACCAAAAAACCTAGCGTTAAGATCGACAAAGTAGTCAACGGCGTCGAGCGTGACGAAGTAGCTGTCGGTGAAGTATTCACCTACACGCTCAAAGTTACTAACGACGGTGAAATACCACTAGTAAACGCCGTTGTAACCGACCAGGCTCCCGGCAATGTACAGTTTTTGACCACCGACAAAGGTACCATTACGAACAACGTCCTCAGCTACACGATCCCAAGCCTAGCAGTTGGCCAAAGCATCGAGATCAAACTCACCGCCGAGGTAACCGCCTACAAAGCTGGCGACATCGTTAACACCGCCTGCGTCAATGCCGTCGAAGTTAACCCAGGTAATCCAACAGTAAAAGATGACTGCGATGATGCAACGGTTGTTGTACCAGCTCCAAAAGTCCCTGGCGTCAAGATTACGAAAGTAGTCAATGGCGTTGAGCGCGACGAAGTAGCAGTCGGTGAAGTATTCACCTACACCATCCGTGTCACAAACACCGGCGAAGTAGCTCTTACGAACGTAGTCATCACTGACCCAGCCCCACAGGGTGTTACAATGATCAGCTCTGACAAGGGCACGGTCGACGGAAACAAACTAAATTACAGCATCGCTAGCCTGCCCGTTGGCACAAGTGTTGACATAAAGATTACTGCCAAAGTAGATGTCTACAAGGCCGGTGATATCGTTAACACCGCCTGTGTCTACGCACCAGAAGTTAACCCTGAAAACCCAAGCAAAGATGATGGCTGTGATACCGCAGTTGTAACGGTCAAAGAACCAGGCAAAGTCCAGGTTTGTAACCCAGCTACCGGCGAGATCATCTGGGTACCAGAAATCGACAAGGATAAATACGAGCCTAAAGATAGCCCTAAATGTAAGATGGTCAAAGTTTGCGACCCTGCAGACGGCATCATCAAGGACGTTAAATGGGCTGACAAAGACAAGTACCTTCCAGAAGACAGCGTTAAATGTCAGAAGATACAAGTCTGCGTCATCACTGATGGTACTGGCACGATGGTGACTATCCCTAAAGATCAGTTCGATAGCACCAAGCACTCTACAAACAGTAGCGATTGTAAAAACATCCGTGTCTGCCGCGTCAGCGACAAACAGATGGTTACGATCAAAGAGTCACAGTTTGGCACTGGCTACAGTACTGACGAAGACGACTGTGCACACGTTTTGCCTGCGACAACACCAACCGTTCTGCCAAATACTGGCGCCGGTGGTGCGATCAGCCTGGCATTCGGAGCCGCCGTGTTCGCTGGTGTACTGCACCGAGTTCTGATGGGCCGAAAATTTGCCCGCCAGCGCTAGGCTAGCACCGTAAGCACAAGCGTCACTGACTGACCGCTCAACTAGAAAAACCCGCCGCAACCACGAGCGGGTTTTTCTGTTGCGTAGTTTGGATAACTATGGCACAATGAACTATAGATAATCTATAATCAAAGGAAACAACAATGCGTTCAAAACTCGCTCGTAACGCCAAACAAAAAATATCATTTTTCACAGGGTTAGCCGCGGCGCTCGTCGGAACGTTCTTTTTCGCCGTACCGACGGTTTTTGCCCAAGATTGTGGCCCAAACGCCATCATGACCTGTGGGTTTACTTCTAACTCGTCATTTATCAAAAAGGTCAAGGCGAACGACGATGGCCATGGGCATCATGATCTACAAGCAATCTTTGCTCATTATGGTTTGACTTCGGGCGATTACAACCGTTTTGCATCATCGGCCGTTAGTGGCACCGTCTACAAAGACGGGCGTATCGTTGTCAACGGCAAAACAGTCGCTCGCGATGTCAACAGCCTCGGCCGAACCACGCTTGATGGTCGCCATAACAAATCGGTCAAAATAGGTGGCAAGACCTACTACTATGGCCAGACTTCCCGAGTGTTTTTATCGAATAGTATCCCGGCTAAAGTTCTTTTCAACAGTAACGGTGAAGTAGAGTTTACTGCACTCACAGATTGTGGTAACCCTGTCTGGGGTACACCAGTTAAAAACTCACTAAAATGCCAGGCCATCAAAAAAGCTGCTGTCTCTGGTAAAACAGATACATTCAACTTCACGACAGACGTGACGAAAAGCGGTAATGCTACCATCACCAAGCTGGTATACACATTTAGCGATGACAACTCGACCATTGTCAAAACCAGCGCTACTTCTAGCGCGACTCACACCTTTAAACCAGGTACCTGGACAGTAAAAGTCAAAGTATACGCGAGCGTACCAGGTGGCGGCACCATTACGAGCGACTGCGAGATGCAAGTAACGGTCGAGCCCCCAACCGTCCCATATTTTGAGTGTGTTGATCTCCGTAGCGCCGACCCAAGCGGCCTGAAATATGTCTTTACTGCAACAGCGCGGTACGGCAACGGTGCTAAATTTAACAGCGGCGATTTCAACTTTGGTGATGCAACGGCAGTGCAGTCTGTTGCAGCTCCTGCAAATGCTACGACTATAAGCGCCGAACACACCTACGCCAAGGCGGGGGAATACACTGCATCCGTCACGCTGAAATTCACTGTAAATGGGGTAGTCAAGACCGACACCTGCCAGGTACCTGTCAAAACCGGAACGATTGCAACTCCAGAATGTAAGCCAGGCATCCCTGTTGGCGATGCGCGCTGCGAAGTCTGCCAGTACAATGCAAGCCTGACAAAAGACGATGAAAACTGTAAGGCTCCTTGCCAGTACAACCCCGAGCTATCTGCCGACGACGCTGACTGTGTCGCCGCAGCTACTACGCTGCCAAACACGGGGGCGGGCAATGTCGTTGCACTGGGTGCGGCCGCGTTAGTTGGCGGATTCTTGTTTTACCGTAACCGAGTCTTTAAAAAGAACAAAGCGGCCTTTGAGGCGGCCGAGTACGGCGCATCACCTCTGCCACTAGCAGACCCGTTGGCCACCGCTGAGCCACTTGCAGACACGCCAGTTGAGCCCGAAGCAGTTCGTAGCTCATTCCGACGCCGCAGACAGTTCTAAGTAGTACAGTAAACGGTGTATGAACCCTTCGTGTAAACGAGGGGTTCTTTTTTGTCTGGTAGCAGTAGACCGGTGGCACCATACTTAAAACTAAAATGAAGTAAAAGCGTTATCTGTTACGGTGCATTCCCAGGTAAAAACATCAAAATAGGACTAGCATTTTACGGCTAGATGTGCTACCATGCATGTAACTGTTGAGAGTTCGTGACTGACCGCTCACTTTTCATGAAACCTTTACCCTCTCGGGTGAGGTTTTTGTTTATATGAAGGCTACAGTCGGAAAACTATCTGGAACAACCCGCAGAGAATGTTGCCACGCTACTTCCGCTTGCTCTCCAAAAAGAACAAGTTTCTTTCAGGTCTTCACTCGCTCCACTGAACTAGCTAACTTTAAAACGGAGAATACTAGGGTATAATCCGCCCGTTTGTCTGGCGGTAGCCAGACGGGGGATTAGCGAACTCGGATTGCCACTCACTTCGTTCGCTCGCAATCGGAGTTCGACCCCCCGAAATGACCAAAGAAAAAACGCCACACAGGGTGACGTTTTTACTTTGGTGACCTCACGGAGAATCGAACTCCGATTGCCGGGATGAAAACCCGATTTCCTAACCGTTAGAAGATGAGGCCAGACACTTACGCTGCGTTCAGTTTACAGTTTTCTGTTCGCGATTCACTAAGTAACGAGCATTAAGCTACAACAGAGTAGCATATTTAGCGCAAGCTGTCTAGGCATTGGCCGACGAAGAAAGACGGAAGACGGAAGACGGAAGACTGATGACCGAAGATTGAGGAATTAGGATGGGCGACCGAGGATCGACGACGGAAGAAGGAGTGTCTGCAACTTGCTACTTGAGACTTCTTTGTTACTTGCAACGTGCAACTTGTCACCTGCCGCCTACCTTCATTCATCTGTCATCGGTCATCCGTCATTACTCTTCGATCTTCGGTCGTCCTGTAAAGCTTGAGGTAAACGGATAAAAAAGCTATACTAGAAACCTATGACAAAACAACCAATCACACCAGTAGAAGAATATAAACACACTAAAATCCTCGCGACGCTTGGCCCTGCGACCGATACCTACGAGAAAATCAAGGCGCTTATCGACGCCGGTGCTAACGGCATCCGGCTCAATTTTAGCCATGGTGGTCACGAAGAGCGTATCGAACAGATCAAAATGGTCCGACGTGCCAGCAAAGAGCTCGATAAGCCTGTTGCGATCGTCCAAGATTTGCAAGGCCCCAAAATCCGCCTCGGCGACTTTGATGATGTTATCAATGTGCAGGCCGGCCAAGAATTGCGCTTCAAATACGGCGCCGACTGGGCGACAGACAATATAATCCCCATCCAGTATGACCTGAGCACCAAAGTAACTCGCGGTGAGCGACTATATTTGTTTGACGGCAAAGTACGCACCAAAATCACCAATGTCAAAGATGGTATTGTGTACGCCCGCGCCGACAACGACGGCATATTGCTCAAACGCAAGGGTATGAACCTGCCTGATACTGACTTTGGTGGTGACGTTATCACCGAAAAAGACAAATCAGACCTCGCATTTGGCTGTACACAAGATATTGACTATGTTGCGATGAGCTTTGTACATTCTGCCGAAGATATCGAGCAGATGCGTATACTTATTAAAAACCACAATGTTGAACGTAAGATTATTGCCAAAATAGAGACCAGCTTTGCCATCGAGAACCTCGAGCAAATCATGAAAGCAACTGATGCGGCCATGGTCGCCCGTGGTGATATGGCGGTCGAGGTTGACCTCGAGAGCGTTCCTGTTGTGCAGCGTCGTATCATCAACCTCGGGTTGAAATATGCCAAACCAACCATTGTTGCTACGCAGATGCTCGGCAGTATGACCGACATGCCAGAGCCAACCAGGGCCGAAGTTTCTGATGTCGCGACGGCAGTTTTCCTCGGCGCCGACGCCGTTATGCTCAGCGAAGAAACCGCTATGGGTAAATACCCAATCGATGCCGTGCAGGTGATGAAGCGCATCATAAAATACGCGCAGAGTAACCAAGACGTAGTTGGGTTCAACTTCGTTGACGATGTGCATACCGAGGGTGCTTCGCGCCAGGTCTCGATCAGTCGTGCCGTTATCCGCCTGGCAGACAGCATTCATGCTCGTGCCATTGTCGCCGAGACAAAAACGGGTGCCACAGTCCTAAACATCTCGAGCTTGCGACCTGATATGCCCGTTATTGCGGTCACCGACCAGCAGCGTACTGCTAACCAGCTAGCACTTGTCTTTAACGTAAAAAGCTATGTCCGACCCGTCAGCAAGACTGCTGCGAGTAAAATGACCGACTTCCTCCGCCTACATAAAGTCTTTGGCAAAGGCGACATCGTCGTTATCGTCAATGGTCAGTACCCAGGCGTCGTCGGCACAACCGACACTATCAAAGTTCGTCAGTTAGACTGATGTGTGTCTAGCGTGCACTGTTTACATAACTACCCTGCTTGAAAAGGCAGGGTAGTTATGTATTTATGAATGTATATAATAGCGAAGAATCTCCCCCCTAGGGTAAAGAATTGTGAATGGAGAATTACAGAATTAAGAGTGGAAACTATGTCACTCCGTGACAACGTAAAAAACCAAAAACACTTTCTGTTCCGCACTGTCATCCTGAGGCAACGCCGAAGGATCTCCTAAAGTCACCGACCAAGTCGGTACTGTTTCCATTCATAATTCTGTAATTCATTATTCTTAACTCTTATCTCTACTTCCTAGGGGGGTTCCTTCGGCTACGACTCAGGATGAAGATATCATAGATGCAGCCTATACACTACGTTTCTGAAAAACCAAGTAAAACTGCTATCTGTTAAAAGATAATCCCAGGTAAAAATACTAAAATACTCATTAGATACTTGGGTTTTTATACGTGGTTCTAGTACAATAACTGCAGTAAACATAGGCAGTTTCAGTGTAGTGTCTAGTTGGAGCAAGTAGATCAGGGTCAGGGAGCGAACAGGGTGGGGTTGGCTAAAAAAACTATCAGAGATATCGATATTACAGGCAAGCGATTGCTGATCAGGGTAGATTATAGTGTTGACGTTGACCGGGACGGTCAGATCGTTGATGACGCAAAACTGCGGGCAACGCTACCGACAGTGCGATACGCGCTCGAACAGGGCGCAGGTGTTGTGCTGTGTTCTCATATGGGGCGCCCGGGGGGTGTATTTTCGTCTAACCTCAGCCTGTTCCCGGTCGCTAAACAACTCCGTCAGCTACTGGGCGTAGATGTAGACTTTGTACCAGAGTGTGTTGGCGAGCGCGCAACCAAGGCAAAACAAGCCGTCAAACCAGGACAGGTATTGTTACTCGAGAACCTACGGTTTGATAGCCGCGAAGAGGCAAACGACGAAATGTTCGCAGCTGAACTCGCCCAAGACATCGACCTATTTGTGCAAGATGGTTTTGCAGTTGCCTACCGAAAACACGCCAGTGTCGATGCCATAACGCACCAGCTACCGAGTGTGGCAGGGTTGCTCGTCGAACGGGAAATTACGATGCTCAGCTCGGTATTCTCGGATGAAGTGCAACACCCACTTGTTGTTATCGTCGGGGGCGGAAGTGTTGCCGAGAAGGTTCATATCATCGAACGGGCGATTATGCATGCGGATGTGCTCGTGTTGGGTGGAGTCATCGGGACGACTTTTTTGCATCAAATGGGGGTAAAAACAGGCAAAACACCGCTGGCTGATGACGACGTAGCATTGACGAGGACGTTGCTCGATGCTGCTCGCAGGGCACATTCTGACCGTGGGTTTACGCTGTACGTACCACAAGACGCAGTCGTTGCTGCGCATGGCGAGGCGGGCCAGAAAACGCGTATCGTCGACTGGGGCGCACATGTCATCGCCGATATCGAAGCCTATCCAAAACGCCCATTACACGAATCGAGCCAGGTTATGGAGAATGAATATGTCTTGGACGTTGGTCCGTTTACAGGCGCCTACATCGCCGGGCTCGTACAGTTTGCGGACACTGTTTTGTGGGACGGCGTGTTGGGCGATGTCACCGTACGTGGCCACACTGGGCCAGTCGGGCCATTTGCGCATGGAAGTGAACTTGTGCTCGAAGCCCTGACGGGCCAGTTCGGGCGGCGCCCACGGCGCGTTATCGCCGCTGGGGATGACACGGCTAGCTTTATCAATGACCGCGGTGTAGCGTCTGGTTTTGAACATGTTTCGACGGGCGGTGGAGCAAGCCTGGAGCTTTTGGCTGGCCGATCGATCATCGGTGTGGACGCGCTGGAGAACACGTAATGAACATCCTCGGTAGATTATGCTACACTGAAAGAAAGGTATAACGCTTATGGATAAAAAACTACTGATCGTTGGAAACAGGGGGATGGGTAATGAGACAAACCTTCGGTTTTTCTCATCGCGCCGTCAAAAAGGCGTGACTTTTTGTCGGGCTGCTCTTTTCCAAAGGAGTCACAATGGATAAAAAACTACTGATAGTCGGAAACTGGAAGATGCATTTGAACGTACAGCAGTCGAGTCTGCTTGTTCATCGGTTGCATCAACATATTGCGACACACCGAAATGTCGAGGTTGTCTTGGCACCGTCGATGATTGCCCTGCAACCGGTTAGTCTCGAGCTAGACCGACGACGGTTCCGCCTGAGCGCGCAGGATGCGTATTTTAAAGATGAGGGCCCATATACCGGCGAGGTAAGTTTTGCGATGCTGCATGATCTCGTGCATTATGCGCTTATTGGGCACTCTGCTCGTCGGCTGTATTTTGGCGAGGACCTAGATAGTATCCGCGACAAGGTGCAGGCGGCCGTACGAAATGGTGTTGAGCCAATAATATGTGTCGGCGAGACTAAAACAGAGCGAGACGCAGGCGAAACCAGACAAGTCCTACACGACCAAATCGTAACTGCTCTGATGAATCTGACGAGTGCAGATATTGAACGAGTGGTCATTGCCTACGAGCCAATCTGGGCGATATCAACGTTTGATGGCATGGTCGCGAAACCACAAGAGGCCGCAGAGGCTATCCGTTTTATCCGCTTGCAAGTCCGCGAGCTGTACGGCGACAAAGCCGCTCAGATGATGCGTGTTATATACGGTGGTAGCGTCAATGAACACGATGTACGCAGCTATCTTGAGCTAGACGAAGTTGACGGTGTGCTCGTCGGTGCAGCGAGCCTAAACTATATCCAGTTTAGTAAAATCGTCGCTATTGCTCATGAGGTTCAAGCGAGCAAGGGCGGTAACTAATGGCCACCGTAAAAAAGACCCCGGCATCAAAGGTAATGGATGTTTCGCACCCGAAAGATTCACGTCCTGCCCAAACGTCTAAACCAGTCATTATCACCAATCGGTCGATGATCACCGAGGACCCCATGATCGCTCAAGCCGCATCAGAAGCCGTTGCCAAGAAAACAATCCCAGAGGATGCGAGCAGCTCAGACCCTGCTGCACCTGAGGCGGAATCAGAAAAAGTCGTGAACCGTCAGGCAAAGACCATCAAACCAGTTACGACTGCCGCTGAACCTACCGCTGAAGTTGAGGTCGCAGAACCTGAAACTACTGCCGAAGAAACAGCGCCTGAACCGCCCGCCGCGGCAGACACACCCGCCCGAGCCCCAGGTGGCATAGAAATAACCCAGCCAAGCGAAACAAAGCTCGCAAACGAAACGCGGCAACTCGAAAACAAGGAGCCAACAGAGCAAGCCGTGGAAGTTGATGAGCCAGAAGTCGAGATCGAAGGAGCTATCGAGACCGAAGACGATGACGATTCTCCGCACGAGAAAACGTCAGAAGAAAAACGATATGATGACCTGGAGGCATTGGTAGCGTCGAAAAAATATGCCGTACCTATCGGCGTAGCTGCCAAACAAAAAGCTCGTTTGGTGTTATGGATGTTACTGGTAGTCGTGCTTGCGGCTTTGCTCGTCGACCTGTTGCTTGATATGGGGATTATCGAACTGTCACTTCCGCATACAACGTTTTTCTCTACGTGAATACTGCGTGCGCTAAGGCAGATATCTACAGTCTTAACCCCGGGTAATATTTTCAGGATTCAATAAAATGAAGTTAAAAGCACCTCTGTTATTTTTTGATCCCAGGTAAAATAACCAAAACCGTGTACAATATATACATGCAAACAGAGGGGATTTTTCGTGGGTTAAACCCAGAGCAGCGCCGTGCGGTCGAAACGACCGAGGGGCCACTACTGATTCAGGCTGGCGCTGGTAGCGGTAAAACCAAAACTCTGACGCATCGCATCGCCTATCTGGTAGAAACGGCTCGTGCGACCCCCTATAACATCCTGGCGGTGACGTTTACCAATAAAGCCGCCCGCGAAATGCGCGAGCGCGTCGCACTGTTGCTCGGTGCCAACGCCGAAAGCCGCGGTTTTATGCCGTATATGGGTACGTTCCATAGTATCTGCGTCCGGTTACTTCGACTGGACGGTGAGCATATCGGCATACCACGCAGTTTCGTTATTTACGACGAGGCAGACCGCCAGTCGACGATAAAACGCATCATGAGAACGCTCAAAATAGATGAAAAGGCGTTTACACCTCGGGTTATTGCCAGCCTCATCAGCAGTGCAAAAAACGACCTGGTTGACCCCGTTGAATATGCCGATAGAGCCGGCTCGCCCACCGAGCAAGTTGCGGCAGATGTGTACCCGCTGTACCAAAGAGCCTTGCATGAGGCAAAGGCGCTTGATTTTGACGACTTGATAGCACGCACGGTAGAGCTACTCGAAAACCACGCGTCGGTCTGTACGAAATGGCAACAACAGTTTAACTATATCTTGATCGATGAGTACCAGGACACGAATGCCGCACAGTACAAACTGGTAAAACTGCTGATAAACCAAAACCGTAACATCGCGGTCGTTGGCGACGACTGGCAGTCGGTCTATATGTTTCGCGGTGCCGATTTTCGAAATATTTTGCAGTTTGAACGCGACTTTCCGAATTGCGTGGTTATAAAACTAGAACAAAATTACCGCAGCACCGGGCATATTTTGAATGCTGCGCACAGTGTTATTGTGCGCAACCAACTGCGGAGCGACAAACAGCTCTGGACCGATGCCGGCGATGGCCGACCAGTGCAAGTGAGGCAGGTCATGACAGAAAAAGTCGAGGCCGAGACGATAGTCCGCGCGGTAAAAATGGGGATCGATGCAGGTGTCAGGCGGCACAAAGATTTTGCGGTTTTGTACCGCACGAACGCACAGAGCCGTGCCATCGAGGAAGTTTTTATGCAGTATGGCATACCGTACCGTGTGGTCGGTGGTGTCAGGTTTATCGACCGTGCAGAGGTCAAAGACATCATTTCGTACCTACGGCTCATCTATCAGCCAGATGATATTGCGAGTTTTAACCGTATTGTAAATGTGCCGTCTCGAGGGATTGGTGCGACCAGCCAGCAAAATTTCCTAGCATGGGCACAGGTCGAACAGCTAGGTCTGGGTGAAGCACTGGCGCGGTCTGACGACTGTGGGTCGGTCAAGGGCAAGGCAAAGACAGGGCTTAAACAGTTTGGGCAGATCATCGCTGACTTACGCGCCCATGCCGAGTCGGTCACGCCAGAGGAGTTACTCCGTGCACTTGTACAGCGTATCGGCTATTTTGACTACCTCGACGATGACAAACTACGGGGCGAGAGCAAACAGGAAAACGTCCAAGAGCTGATCGGTATGGCTCAGGGCTATGCCGAATACGGGCTTGATGGTTTTCTCGAGGAGCTAGCGCTTCTGACCGATATGGATAACGCCAATTTTGGTGATGATGTTGTTACGCTCATGACGTTGCATGCGGCGAAGGGACTTGAATTCCCAGTGGTGTTCATGGTGGGGATGGAAGAGTCTATATTTCCTCACAGTCGGTCACTGTACGACCAAAGTCAGATGGAGGAAGAGCGGCGGCTCTGTTATGTAGGCATGACGCGGGCGCGCGAAGAACTGTATTTACTCTTTGCATCAGGACGGTCGCTATACGGCGGTCTGCAGCACAATATTCCTAGCCGGTTTATCAGCGAAATCGCCGGTGAGCATGTCGAACAACAAACTATCATGCCGAGTTTTTCGAGAGACAATTTTACTTCATTTGACGAAAACAGTGACATTTTACAGATAGAGCAAGATTCTAGTTTTACTTCATTTCAAAATCAGACACAAAGTGACGAGCCACGGTATGTTCCAGATTTTGATGAGGGTGACGGTGTCAGACACGAGTTGTTTGGAGAGGGGACGATCGTTGAGCTCAGTGGGGATGTGGCCGCGATCTATTTCAAAAAGAAAGGCCTCAAAAAACTGAACATCGCCTTTGCGCCCTTGGAGAAACTGGTGTGAGTCACTCGAATGAACTTTATCAGGCGGAACGCATATGTTGACTTGGCTAAAAATCCACATCGGGCCGATTGTGTTTTGGCTTGCATGGCCGGTTTCGTGGTGGTTCATGCATGGCACGCAGCGGTCACGGGTAGTGATTTTGTTTGGTGACACCATACTGCTGCAACGAGGGACACTCAGTACCGGTGAGTGGGGACTGCCCGGAGGCGGTTTGCACAAAGGCGAAGATGCGGCTATCGGTGCTTGTCGAGAAGTGTACGAAGAGCTCGGTATTATACTGAGCGCCGATGAACTGCGGCCGTTATGCGTTGAACCGACAGAGAACAACGGCATACGTTACCAGGCACATTACTTTTTGGTTACGCTTTCATCTGAGCCCAAGATGCTGCCTTCGCTCGAAGTAGCCGAGAACATCTGGATGCCGCTGCAGGATATCATGACAAGCAACACTGATGCTTCTACACGTCGGGCTGCTCAGTTGATTCACCAGTGATATACTAGGTAGACCAGTATATGAAACGAAGATCGACCCAAATGGTGAATAAACCAGACCTAGCGCAAACCCGCATTCGTAGGTGGATTGAGCACCCCTTCGGGCTTCCGGTGCTACTGTTTATGGTACTAGTACTTGTTAGTGGTGTCGTCATTGGAGCCGTCATGTGGAACGGCAGGGCTGCACCAACCATAACTGCGTCTGAAA
>CAZLLY010000011.1:0-20928 GCA_964560755.1 uncultured Candidatus Saccharibacteria bacterium
GATGAACTGGCGAGTGTCACTACAGCCAACGCCCAACTTTTATTTAAGGTATAACATTATGAGCGTCATCGGTAACTGGTTCGAAAAGCCGAAAAAGCCCCACCTGACTGAGCTCCAAAAAGCAGTTACCGGTGAGCGTATTTCGGTGCGGGCTGTTGCGACCGGGAAAGCGATGCTTGCCGCCGAAAAAACCTTTCCCCAGGTGACACTTGGTGATACGATGATCGAACGTATACAGACGGCAGGGACGGCAGAGTCGGTCGCGGCGCTTGTCCTAACCGCCCCCGCGCAGCCTGCCGAACCGGCTCCTACAGCTAGCGTTGTCGACCTAGATGAGAGGCGCCAAAAAGTAAACGCTGCGTACAGGCCTGCCGCATGAGCGCCGTCGGCACACTACTGCAGCTGGTCGCCCCTAAAAATGCCAATATCGCCTGGGCCGAAGCCTATCGAGAGGCCATCCGCGAGGAGGCCAAAGTTGGTGGCAGAGTGTTTGGGCCTATCCCAAAAAATGTCCGTCGGGAGTTTTTCTGTCTCGACGAAAACACCTGGGTGTGGCACGAAGAGTGGAAAGATGACGCAGGGAAGCAGCACATCAGGACGACCAGATACGATGTGCGCCCACAGGGCATATTTAAGGCGCAAAATGGCCACGCCTACCAGCCTGTTAGCCGCCAGGAGGCAGGGAATTTCATTGCTGCCATCAAAAAGTACAATAGTATGATCGACGCAGAGCTAGCACCTTTGCTCGCCGCGTAATGGCCGTAGTAGGGTAGACTGGTACATATGATATATCTCGACCACGCGGCAGCAACGCCTGTCTCTGACGAAGTAATGGCGGCAATGCTGCCGTTTTTTACCGAGCAGTTTTATAACCCATCGGCGACATACTTGCCGGCCCGCGCGGTCAGGCGGGCGCTTGACGATGCCCGGAGTAGGGTGGCGCTCGCCCTAGGGGTACGGCCGAGCGAGATTATCTTTACAGCGGGCGGCACCGAGGCAAATAATCTTGCAATAGCAGGGGTTCTTCGTAAAAATCCTAATTGCTCCGTTACGGTAAGTGGTATTGAACACGAGTCAGTCCTCGCACCTGCACAGCAATTCAATTGCTCCGTTGCGCTCGTTTCTGAACAGGGCAGGGTAGGTGTCGATGATATACGGGCCAAAATAACCGATGAAACCGTACTTTTGAGCGTAATGTACGCAAATAATGAAGTCGGTACCATCCAACCGATCAAACAAATTACCCGTGTAGCTGCAGATATACGTGCCGACCGCGCAAAACGGGGAGTTATGCGGCCGCTATATGTGCACACCGACGCCGCCCAGGCGGGAAACCACCTTAGCCTAAATGTATCGAGCCTTGGGGTCGATATGATGACGATAAATGGGGGAAAACTATACGGACCGAAGCAATCGGGCGTGCTGTACGTGGCGAGCCATGTGCAGTTGGAACCGCTGGTGTACGGCGGCGGTCAGGAGCGTGGGCTACGCAGCGGGACAGAGAATGTGGCAGCGGCCGTTGGGCTTGCGACGGCGCTCGAGTGCGCGCAGCATATGCGTAACGCCGAGACAGAACGACTTTCTATGTTGCAACAGTATGCATTTCAGCAAATTTTCGAAAAGCTTCCCTCCGCTACCGTAAACGGGTCGATTAAACAAAGACTCCCCAACAACATTCACCTGACACTGCCTGGCACCGACAACGAACGCGTGTTGGTACAGCTCGAAAAAAGTGGCATTATAGCGGCGGCTGGTTCGGCCTGTAGCGCCAGTAGCGAAGAGCCGAGTCATGTCCTCAGGGCCATGGGCATTTCTGACGCAGACGCACAAAGCTCCCTGCGTTTTACGATGGGCCGTAGCACGACGCAAGATGATATTGACGTGTTACTTCGTGCGCTACGTGAGATTACCGCCGATTCAACAAAGTAATTTTATGCCTACGTCTTAAACGCTAACAAAGGTACGTGCTTGATGAAACTATCCAATTGCTCCGTTGTACTCGTACGAACTGCTTATTCGCGTACGAGAATGTAAACAGGAGTTAGATATCGCCTAGGATTCTGCGGTTGGCGTGGAGCCAGCCCTGGACGCTGCCGCATTCCATATATTCGCCTGAAACTTCTGCAACGGCGATTTTGTTCCCCACAGAGACATAGGCATTGATGGCGTCTGTTATCTCAAACTCACCTCGTGCTGGGTTAACAGGGAGCGTTTTTGCAAGCTCAAAGATTTTTTTGTCAAAAACGTAAAAACTGGCATTGTTTAGGTTACTTGGAGCCTCGTCGGCAGGTGGTTTTTCGACGATTTTGACAAAGTTTTCATCGCCGTCTTTCTCGATAATGCCATACATAGAAACCTGGTCCCACGGCACGGGCACGCCAAACAGCCCGGCGGTGACGTTTTTATCCTGTAAAATAGCTGCCAGGTCTGCTGCGTTAGAACCGCCATCTTCACGGTAAAAGAATTGATCGCCCATGATGACAAATGCTGATTCGTCGTCGGCAATGAATTCATTTGCGATGCCAACAGGGATACTTGTCCCGTATCCACCCGTGCTTGGCTGGGCGATAAAGTGTATGTTCACCCCAGTTAGTGGTGCAACGAGAGGTAGTTTATCGGCCTTGCCGTGGCTGCGAAGGTAATCGTTTAGCTGGATGTTCGTGCGGTAGTAGCTCTGGATCTGGGTACTTTGTTCGCCGACAATGAAATAAATGTCCTGCACTCCGGCAAGGACGAGGTCTTGGACTACGTAGTCGATGACCGGTCGTGTCCCGACGGGGAGCATGCACTTCTCGATAGATTTGGTGATGGGGAGCATACGAGTGCCCCAACCGGCGACAGGAACGATGGCTTTGGTTATATTCATGGTACTAGTATACCCTGAGTTCGACATAGCTGTCGATCTCAGGAGGGGAGAGCGAACTCTCCTCGGGACGCTATTCGGAGTAAATCCGAATAGCGTTATCCCCACACCTAAAGGCACTGCTACCGCAGTGCTGTTGGTGATGAGCTACGCCTGGCCGTGATTACTTATGTCGATACGATGCATGAAGTGAATTATAGCTGCGCAGCACTGCGTTTTACGGAATACGATCGCACTCTTGGCGACTGGGGGCAAAATGGTTATACTAAAACCAATGCGTAGCATGAGACGTTTTCTAGCATGGTGTGGGGTGTTGGCTATTCTGGCCGTGCCATTCATTGTGGTGAGTAGTGTCATTGCCGCCGATAAAACAGCAGTTAATACCACGGAGTCGCCAACGATATCTCAGATGTATGACGCATCTGACGAAGTCCAACGGGGCATGATCGTCATGATCGACCCCAAAAACAGTAAACGCATCAAACCGCTCACTACCGATGCACCGACCTCGATGCACGGTGTCGTTGTGGCCGCCAATGAAACGGTTCTTTCTTTGGGCGGAGACGGTACGACATCGCAGGTGTATGTCGCGAGCAACGGAAAATATGAAGTATTGGTGAGCACGCAAAATGGTGCGATTAAAACGGGCGACCTGATAACTATCTCAGCCATTGACGGTATCGGCATGAAAGCGAGCGGGGCGCAGGAAGTTGTGCTCGGTAAGGCATTGTCGTCATTTGATGGCAAACAGAATGTCAGTGGCACGATGGCACTCAAAAGTACTATCGGTAAACAACAGATTGCGATCGGTAAAATATTGGTTGACATCAGTATCGCCCACAACCCACTTGCCGTTTCGGTAACAGGCCCGCCCGTACCTGCAGTGCTCAAAAAAGCCGGTGAAGTTATATCCGGTAAGCCAGTCAGTACCGTTCGCCTGTACATTAGCATAATAATCCTGCTGGTAACGGTGTTCGTGACGGGGAGCTTGCTGTATGGCGGTGTCCGCAGTAGCTTGGTGGCGATTGGGCGAAATCCGCTTGCCAAAAAGTCTATCGGACGGGGGTTGGTGCAGGTTATCGTGCTCGGGTTGATTATTTTCGTCCTAGGGCTTTTTAGCGTATACTTATTATTGAAATTATAAGCGTGAGCATTATGAGAAAAACACGGGTGGGGGCAGCGGTATGACGATTTGGATACTCACACTGGTAGTGGGCAGCTTATTAGCGGCTACAATTGCTTTTATGTGGCTTGCGGTCCGTATCGGCAACGTTGGCGTCAAAAAACAGACCACAAACGGCGTAGAAGACATAACCAAGGCTGCCGAGGACGATGTTGAACACATCTTTAACGATACGTTCAGAGAAGAGCTACGTAACCGTGGTCGACTGCACTTCGAAAAAATCATCAGCGAAAATGCGATGTTCTTACAGCAAGATCTGCGACTAACCACCAGCCAGCTAAACGAATACATGAAGGGCGAGATTACGCGGACTCTCGAGGAAGAGTTTAAGAAGTACGAACAGTCAATCACCGACGCCAAACAGCTAGCCATTGAGGCGCTGCAAAAAACTAACGATGTTATCGATGAGCAGCGTGCTCATTTGAGTGAACAGCTCGACGCAGAGCTCGACAAGGAAAAAGAACGCATGATCACGCAGTTCCAGGCCAATATGGGTGACGTTGTCAATCATTACATCGTTGCCGCCATCGGAAACCAAATCGATCTCAGCGACCAGCTCGAATATATTTTGAATGACCTAGAGCTGAACAAGGCCGCCATACTCGAGGATATACGACATGGAACCTAATGTGGCGCAGCCAGCAGGCAAAACTCAGACAGAGCCCGCTACTCAGGCCGCCCCACGGCCAGCTATGCCACGGGGTGTGCAAATGGACCCGATACACCTACCAACAGGTATAGTGAGCACGGGAGATGCCCGTCGGTTGCGACGTGACCTTGCGGCACTCGAAGAGTTATTGCAGGCGGTGCGGCTCCGTACGAACGCTCCAGTAGCGAAACTGCCTAGGCTTAGCCGATCACTCGAGGAGTTTGCGAGCACTAACCGCCTGAATTTTTTACTGCCCGACGATAGACATCACGCGGCGGTTTTTATGGATTACGTGCTGCGGAAAGCACCAGTTATGCGTATAAGTTTTGCCTCTGAGGCGACGCGCAAATTTACCACCGAGTTGGTACTATGGCTTCGGGCCAATTTTGATAGTGAAATGTTAGTCGAAATCGGCCTAGAACCGGGAATCGCCGCCGGCAGTGTCGTTCGGACAACCGATAAAGTATTTGATTTTTCCCTGATAAAACACCTCGCCGAGAAACGACCGATGCTTATGGAAAAATTACTCGGAGCGACACAAGCACCGGCAGACCCACCAGTTGTTCCCGCCCCAGTCGATGTGCCAGTTGATACACCGGCAGAGGCTCCAGTAGGAGCGGCAGCATGAACAGTGGCAACCAACATTTCGATAAACTCGTCGCAGCCGGTAACCCCGTCGGTGAAGTTACCGCCGTTGACAAATTTTTGATCCAGGCGAATGGTCTGCAGCCTTGCGCCATGCACGCACTGGTTATGTTTGAGGACGGTAGCAAGGGGTTTGTACATCAAATTCACCCCGACCATGTTGTCATTTTGCACCTCGGGAGCGAGTCTGTCCGTACGGGTATGGTCGCAGTCATCCAGCACCAAGAGCTCGTCTGTAAAGTCGGCAAAGATTTCATCGGCCGCGTCGTTTCTGTCACCGGAGACCCGCTCGACGGCAAAGGTCCGATCGCTGCAGATGCCGTTTGGCCAGTTTTTAACGTCGCACCGAGCATTTATGAACGTCGTCTGGTCGAAGACCAGGTTGAAAGTGGCGTTACTGCCATTGATGCACTGTTTCCACTCGTGCGTGGCCAGCGTATGGCCTTGCTCGGCGATAGCAAATCAGGGAAAAGCACGGTCGTAACACAGCTTGCCATCAACCAAAAACGCACCGACCAGATATTGGTCTATTGCCTCATCGCAAAACGTCGAAGTGATGTCGATACACTACTGAGTCGTCTGCAGGAAAACGGCGGACTCGACAGCGCAATCGTGGTGGTCAGTACGATGTTTGAGTCACTCATCATGAGCTACATAGCACCGTATGTTGCCTGCAGCATGGCCGAATACCTCTGGCAGAAATGCGACCAGGACACCATCATCGTGTACGACGACCTTACGAGTCATGCCCATGCTTACCGCGAAGTGGCACTTTTGTCTGGAGTGAGTCCTGGACGCGATAGCTATCCTGGTGATATGTTCTACGCGCACTCGAGTTTGCTCGAGCGGGCCGGTCGACTCGACAAAAGTGGGAAATGCCTCACCTCTATCCCCGTTGTTCATGCTGCAAACGGTGACATTACCGCCTACTTGCCTACTAACATTATGTCCATCACCGATGGTCAGTGGATCCTCGACATGCAAACGTTCCGCGACGGTATTCGCCCCGCGGTCAGTATGGGTCTCAGCGTGACGCGTGCCGGTGGTGTGGGGCACAATAAACGCCAGAAAGACCTGGCTGCACGGACGCTCAAAATCTTGGCCGATTACCGTCAGGCAGAGGAATTTTCTCACTTCGGTTCGGAACTCGGCCCCGAAGCCAAACGAGCACTTTCGACAGGTAAACACATCTTCGAAATATTGACGCAAAGTCCATCTGATACTTTTTCACTGACTGCGCAGCAGTTGATGCTCGATATTGTGTTAAACCTCGCCGACGGCCTAACACTCGATGTAAACTTACTCAAACTCAACGTTAACGAGTTTGCCGCTAAAATAACCAAAGACGAAGACTTTGACGGCGTCCGGGACCTGCTGCTTAAAGAAGTAACAAAAGGCACGCCTGTTCAGCCAAAAACCGCAGAAAAAACAGACGCCGATGCAGCTGAAAAGAAGCCAGAAGATAAAAATGAAGTAAAACCAACAGAGGAAAAAAGTAAATCCCAGGTAAAACAGGACAAAAAGCACAGTAAAGAAGCAGATAAAAAGGCGGATGGTAAGTCAAGCGAAAAAGCCAACGACGCTGACGGAGATGACGACCAGGAATCTATCGACCAGCCAGGAGTTGTCATCGCTCCAACTAACCCAGAGCCACCCAAAGAGCCTACAGACCAAACCACAGTTGTAGTTTCATCAGATGCACAGCCGGCGGAAACATCGATCGCAGAGGGCGAACCAGAAATCGACGCTTTTCACATCCCCGAGCCACAGATAAACTCTGGCCCAACTGCAGTGGCTGAGGTCGCTGTAACAGAACCAGACGCTGAGTCAAATGCCGAACCAGTTGCTGAGGAGAAACAGGCGTGATGCAGCGCGGAGAAAAACAATGAAGCATCCGAATGAAATCGCTCGAGCCGAGGCGAATATGGCGACACTGGTCGAGCTAACGAGTGTGTTTGAGGGCATCGCGAGCATGAAAATCGCCCAAACCAAGAGTCAGGTGCTCGAATCGACCCAGTTTTTTGACCGACTGTGGGGGATATATCTGCAGCTGCGTGTTGACGCGCTGTTTAGTATGGGCCGCGACCAAAACACAGACGTTATCGACAAAGAGCTGTACATTATCATCACGGCCGAGGGTGGATTTAGTGGCGACATCGATCAAAAGCTGATCGAAGCGATGATAGCCGACTATGACAAAGAAAAGAACGATATTATTGTCATTGGCCACCACGGCGCCATGCAGCTCAGCCAACGCAGCATCAGTTTCCGCAAATACTACAAACTGCCCGAAAAAGATCGAAACATCAACGTCACCCCTATCATTCGTGAGGTACAACAGTATAGGAAATGTAGTGTGTTTTACCAGGAATATATTTCGCTCATGAACCAGGAGGTCAAAAAGATCGCGCTTTCGAGCGCTGTGCAGGTGGCCGGTACGGGCAATGACAAGCTAGACGATATCATTTCCGAGGAGACGTATATCTTTGAACCGTCGAGTTTTGCCGTTGCGGCACACCTTGAGCGGTCTATGATGAAAATCGCCCTGAGCCAGCTTATACTTCAGTCTAAACTTGCCCAGTACGCCTCTCGTTTCCGCGCTATGAGTGCCAGTCACCAGCGGGCAGACGAAGAAAAAACCGACCTGCACCTAGCGTACAATCGTGCACGGCGCGGCGTCAAAGATGAGCGTCTAAAAGAGATTATCAACGGTATCAAAAAGAGTAAGGCAAGCAAAAAGGCTGTTGTATGAACATGGTTATATCAAACGAATTCAACGCACCAGGGCATATCTTTGATGAAGATGTATCGTCTGCGCAGCAACTTGTCCGCCGAGGAGTAAACCCATGTCAGGCATAATCGTAAGTATCAAAGACCTCGTCGTACTCGCTCAGTTTGACGAAGAAATGCCAAGCATTAACGAGCTCATCGTTGCGGACAACCCAAACAAAACGCAGCTTTTGGTCGACCATCTCGAGCCAGGCGGTGTGGCATTTTGTTTGAATGTGCGAACAGATAGGTCTCTGAAAAAAGGAATGGGTGTTGAGCGTACGGGCGCTGGCATCGAAATACCGATCGGTGAAAAAACAGTCGGCCGTATATTGAACGCACTGGGCGATCCGCTCGATGGTCTGCCAGTCATCACCGCAGAGGAAGCCCCGCGTAAAGACATTATGAAATTGCCGCCGCGGAGTACGAACTTTACCGTCAGTAAGGCTGAAATCCTTGAAACTGGCATCAAAGTTATCGACTTTTTCACGCCGTTCGTCAAAGGCCGAAAAATCGGTGTCATTGGCGGTGCGGGTGTGGGCAAGACGGTGGTTACTATGGAGCTTATCAATAACACTGCTAAAAGTGGCAACAGCCTTTCGTTTTTCGCGGGCATCGGTGAGCGCATCCGTGAAGGCCATGAGCTATGGGATACGCTTCGGGAAAATGACTTGCTCAAAAACACCTGTATGTTTTTCGCGCAGATGAATGAAAACCCCGTGCAACGTTCATTGATCGGCACGAGCGCAACGGCGGCGGCCGAATATTTCCGCGATGAACAAAAGCGAGACATCCTGTTTTTTGCCGACAATATGTTCCGCTACATCCAGGCCAGAAACGAGCTGTCGACCATCCTCGACCAGATCCCGAACGAGGGTGGCTACGAGCCGACCATATTCTCTGATGTAAAAGTGTTGCAAGACCGTCTGAGCTCAAACGAAAACGGGTCCATCACTTCTGTTCAGACCATTTACGTCCCTGCCGATGACATTTCTGACCCTGCCGTGCAACTGATCCAGCATGAAATGGATAGTATCATCGTCCTGAGCCGCAAGGTTGCAGAGCAGGGCATTCGCCCGGCTGTCGACCTAAACTTGACCAGTTCGAGCTTGCTGACCCCAGAGATTGTGGGTGAACGACACTACGTACTGAGCGTGAAAGTACAGGCCCTTCTACAAAAATATGAGTCGCTTAAGGGCATCATTGCGATCATCGGTGAAAACGAACTTTCGCCGGCCGACCGCTCGGACTATGCTAAGGCGAAAAAACTTATCGCAAACTTCACGCAAAATATGAATGTCATGACTAAGCATAATGGTGTCCCCGGTGATTTCTTTACCCGGGAGGAAACGCTTAAAAGTATCGAAGAAATTATAGTATGAGCGATGCCTATACTGTCCCCGAACCAAACGAAGGTGGTACCACGGCCTCGAAGACGGATGGCAAACAGAGTCCCGAATCGATGCACGTCAAAATATATTCGCCGTACAAAGTGTATTTTGATGGCGATGCGAACAGTATCAGCGCCGAGAGTGCCACGGGCCCTTTTGATATCCTCCCTAAGCACCACAACTTTATCACGCTACTAGAACCGTGTGACGCCATTGTGCGGACAGACAAGGGCGAGGAAACCATCCGTATCAGCGGTGGCGTCATGCACGTTAAGGCCGACGACCTAATTATATTTCTCGACGTCTAAAATAACTTGATGCTGGAATATATATCGTGCAGGTTACATTCGTAGCACTTTATTCAACCACAAAGTAGTCAAAACCAAAGCTCGCGTTACTCGGTGGGTTGTTTGTTGCGCAGATGCTGAAGTTGCTTGCAGAACGGTTGACATAGTACCCGACGCCAGCGGCGGCAGCGCCTATTGGCGTAACGATGACGCGGGGGGTCGAGTTGTATTTAGTGACGAAATTGATGGTGGCAAAACAGCCTGCCGAAGGGCTAGCGCCGGTGTTTATGTTGACGCTTCCAGCGATGTCCGAACCGCTGACGGCTGTTGTGCCTCCCGCACCGAGCGCATCACCGTTGGTGCGACCTGGAGTAGCTCCGCCAACTGCAAAGTGTTTGGTTAGTGACAGGTTACCATTGAGCTGAAGAGTGTTAACGCTGAGCGATGCCGCTGAAACCGGGCCACCAAACGTCGCCGAGCCTGCGACCGTCAAGTTTTTCTTGACACTCAACTGGCCTTGCAATGATGTGTCACCCTGAACGCTCAACCCCTTGTTGACCTGAATTTCTTCAAAAATACTATTGCCCGAGACGGTGATGCCAGGGACGTTGATGCTCCCGCCGACCTGGATCGGTCCGGCAACCTCCAGGCTGTCTTTGATAAATACCTTGCCTGAAAACGCTGCATTACTTTGTACCTTGAGCACTTGTTTTGGCTGACCAACGGTTACATCGCTGGTTGCGAGCTGCTTAAGCGTGTCTTGGGTCAGTGTTTGCGTTGCGACGGTTGTGTCCTCGGCCTTTTTGCTGGTCAAATAGACAGAGATGGCTACCACTGCGGCGATCAGCAGCAAAAATATAAAGATCAACAGGTATACATTCATTTTCTTGAGCAGCCGTTTGCCAAGGGGTAGTTTGGCTCGCTCTGGAGTTTTTTCAACTATTTTGCCTGTGTCTTGGACGCCTTCAAGGCTACTCGTTGAACTGGCGACATCCGACGAAGCGGATCCTGCCGCGTTGTTGTCTTCTGTCTCGAGTGAATCGTTTTGTTCCATGCCCACTTGTTTTACTTATGCTTATCATAATCATACCACAGATACAGAATAATACGCTACAAGTAGTACTTTTTCTGATTTTACTTAGGATGATGTTTTAACAGAGAGAGTCTTTACTTCATTTCAAATAAGAATGGAAACGGCATCGGCTTTCTCAGTAGTAGTCAGTGAAGGATCTTCCCCTAGGGCAAGAGGCTATGAGCCAAGAGACATGAGTTAAGTGCGGAGACTATGTCACTCCGTGACAATATATAAAAACACCACCTTTCCCGCACTGTCATCCTGAGGCAACGCCGAAGGATCTTCTAATACTCCTAGTCGTAGGGAAGATCCTTTGCTGTCGCTCAGGATGACAATCTTACTCCTCACAGAGCGTTCTTCTCGTTGGTTGACGCAAATACATGCTCGAAAGAGGTGGGGGCCGAAACTCGGGCGTCGAAGTCTTGACTGCGGCGAGCCTTTACGCCAGAATAAACATTAGTACATTATGGGAAAGATTCGTCACAAACAGTGGTTATTTGCAGGCTTCTCTCTAGCTGGGATAGCTTTGTCGTGTCTTGTTACTCCTCTGGCTTTTGCGCAGTCATCTTCTTCGAGTAATTACCAAGTTACGGAAACGTTTTTCGGTACTGGTGGTGAGCTTGATGCCAGCTCGACCAGTTATCGCTCTAAACAGTCGGCTGGTGAGCTAACGGTTGGTGCTCTACGCAGCACAATCTACTCTGCACAGGCCGGGTTTAACACCGATAGGACGCCGTATATTGCGATGGCAACACTGACGCCATCAGTCGATATTGGCGTGCTCGATATGGCGCATGCCAACGTCGGTACGGCTCAGTTCTGGGTAAAATCATACCTTGGCCCCTACGTTGTTCAGACATTTGGTGCGGCGCCGAGCAACGGTTCGCATACCCTCAACGCACCGGGGGCAGACTTTACGTCAACTGTCGGAACAGAGCAATTTGGGTTTAACCTTGCGGTCAACACTGTTTCAGGAGCCACGACGGGTACTCCGCCAAGTGCTTTACCCAACTTTGGCGCAGTACCTGTCCAATCACCAGACTACGCGACAGATCCATTCGGGTTTGGCGAGGTTGACCCCGACTATACGACTGCAAATAACTTTAAATATATAAATCAGGATGTCATCGCGTCGTCGCCTCGCGCGACTAGCGACACGATATATACCATCTCGTACTTATTCAATATGAGCCCTGTGACACCCGCCGGAACCTATACGATGAATCACGTTCTTGTCGCAACTGGAACATACTAGATATATCAAAATTTGTTTACGTATAGGTGAGCCGCTGATCTGCTATGTAATGGTATTGGTGATAACAAAACCGGTAAAAATCGTGTGCGAAATGAGTTGATATACCTGGTCGGGAGCACGCTATTCTGGTGATGTAAAATTGGCTACGATAATTTGATTTATATAAAAAAAGCTTGCATAACAATACATCTACGTGATACGATACTCCCGTAGCAACCAAAAATAAATAATGCACAAAAAAGGAGAAGCTATGAAAATATCAAAGCGGCTAGTGCAACGGCCTCTCGCAGGTCTTGGAGCACTAGTATTTGCAATGGGCGTTGCTGTCCCGGCGCTGTTAATGAGTCGCGCGGATGCGGCGCAGTTGAGTGCACGATCACTCCAAATGTCCGACTCAGGCCCAAGTGGCGGTTCACTAACCTCGGGCGTTGGTAGTGGTACAAGTGTTAAATATAAACTTTCATTCACAACGGTTCATGCAACCAGCATGCAAAGTTTCATTGTCGACTTTTGTGCAAATACACCACTTGTAGCTGACACAACGTGTAGCGCCCCAACAGGCTTTACTACGTCAGGTGCAACCCTGACGGCAAACGGCACCTGGGCTCTAGCCACAACTGCAACCCAGTGGAAGATTACCGACTCAACAGCTCATGCTGCAGGCACATATGAATTTGAAGTAAATGGTATTACTAACCCAAGTACAAACGGTACATTCTATGCTCGTATCTACACCTACTCTGACGCAACTGCATCAACATACGTAGGCTACGGTAACCTCGGTACTCACCTTGACGATGGTGGTGTTGCACTAGCAACGACAGCCCCAATCAAGATCACCGCTCGCGTCATGGAGACTATGTCACTTTGTACGTCGGCAGCAAACCTCACTGCCTTAGCATGTGGTGGTGCTACGACCCCAGACCTTGTGATTGGGCATGGTGCAAACAACATTCTTGACGATTCACAGACAAACACTGCGCTAGCATACTCACAGATCTCGACGACCGCGTCGAACGGCTATTCTATCTATCTTCGCGGGCATAATGCTTGCGGCGGCCTCAGTAAAGACGGTGGTACAACCTGTGAAATCCCCGCAGTAGCCTCAGGTGACGGTACGGGTGCTGCGATCAGCCCAGGCACAGCCGCCTTTGGACTTATAGTCGGCGATGGTTCGGCAGTAGTCGGTGGAACAGGGACAAACACAGCTGAAGCAAAATGGGACGGTACAGATTACTTGATGGACACAACAACCGCCAATGACAACATCAACTACGTTTATGGTAGTAAGGTGATCGATTCAGCGACACAGGCCAACAGCGTTACTAACACATATACTTTTGCTGCAACGGCATCACCAACGACGCCAGCAGGTATTTACACACAGCATTTCAGCCTTATAGCTGCAGGTCGGTTCTAGAGAATGCGAGTACTCTAAGGACTTATCCACAGCTCACAAGCCCCTTAACCAAAAGGGGCTTGTTTTTTTAACCGAAAGCGTGATAGACTGCGCTTGGTATTACTAAAATACAAAATATTAAAAAAGATTAAACTAGGAGATCAAATGAGTATTACTCGCAACTCATTTAAACGCCCAGCCGCGTTATTTGCAGCTGCGGCGGTACTCGTTGGAGCAGCTGTTCCGGCGTTATTAACAGTTTCTAATGCTGACGCCGCTCAGTTGTCGACGCGTTCTATCCAAATGTCCGACTCAGGCCCAAGTGGCGGTTCACTAACCTCGGGCGTTGGTAGTGGTACAAGTGTTAAATATAAACTTTCATTCACAACGGTTCATGCAACCAGCATGCAAAGTTTCATTGTCGACTTTTGTGCAAATACACCACTTGTAGCTGACACAACGTGTAGCGCCCCAACAGGCTTTACTACGTCAGGTGCAACCCTGACGGCAAACGGCACCTGGGCTCTAGCCACAACTGCAACCCAGTGGAAGATTACCGACTCAACAGCTCATGCTGCAGGCACATATGAATTTGAAGTAAATGGTATTACTAACCCAAGTACAAACGGTACATTCTATGCTCGTATCTACACCTACTCTGACGCAACTGCATCAACATACGTAGGCTACGGTAACCTCGGTACTCACCTTGACGATGGTGGTGTTGCACTAGCAACGACAGCCCCAATCAAGATCACCGCTCGCGTCATGGAGACTATGTCACTTTGTACGTCGGCAGCCGACTTAACAGCTTTGGCCTGCGCAGGTGCAACAACTCCCGATCTCGTCCTTGGTCATGGCGCAAACTTTGTGCTCGATGACTCAATCATCGATACAAAAGCCGCCTACACTCAGGTTTCTACAAACGCATCGAACGGTTACGATGTATACATGCGCGCTCACAACACCTGTGGTGGTGGTCTCAGCAAAGATGACGGCGCGACTTGCTTGATCCCTGCCATTAACAGTGGTTCGGCGACAGCATCACTCATGGCGGCTGGTACGGCAGCATTCGGTGTAGACATCAGCGACGGTACGGCTGTTGCGGGCGGAAGTGGTTCAAACTCGGCCGTAACACGTTGGAACCCAACAACTGCCAATAACTACATCATGGATGAAGTTACCTCGAATGACCATGTTGGCTACACCTACGGTAGTCGAATATTCTCATCGACAGGTCAGGCAAACAGCGTCAAAAACACGTTACTGTTTGCAGCGACTGCATCTCCGACAACCCCTGCAGGTATTTACACACAGCACTTTAGTGTTATCGGTGTCGGCCGATTCTAAGAAGGTAAAAAGGAAAGATACACGTGAAAAAACGAGGGCAATGGTCTAGGTTCATTGCCCTCGGGCTTCTGGCAGCCCTGTTGGCAACAATGGGGCTGTATTCGTTTTACCAAAACGTTACTGCTGCACAGTTCAGTATGCGTCGACTCCACATGAGCGATAACCGTGCTGGACAAGCAGGAGTGAGCTATGAGCTAAGTTTTTCAGGGCAGTCGAGTGGCACAGTGTCATCCATCAGACTACAGCTGTGTGAAAATGACCCATTCCCAGGACAGGCATGCACTGTCCCAGCAGGTTTACATTTCGAGAATGCAAATTTAGTATCGCAGACGGGCATGACGGGTTTTTCCGTTTCTAGCGCATCAACTTCTAATGAAATAATACTTACTCGAACTCCCGGAGCGACAATTACTGGTGTCTCAACATATACTTTCAGCGGTATCACAAACCCGACGACGGTAGCGACTATCTATGGCAGGCTTGAAACGTTTGCAAGTGCCAATGCAACCGGGCCAAGTCATGATGCGGCTGGACTGGCAATCGCCATTCTCCCAGGAGATGTCAGCATTCGTTCAGAGGTTCCACCTTATTTATTATTTTGTATTGGCCAAACTATACAGCCGTATGACTGCGCAACTGCATCGGGGAATTATATAGATTTTGGGATATTATCATCAGACAAAACGGCGACGGGCCAAACGAAAATGCTGGTGGCGACGAATGCTGAGTTTGGCTATACGATCCGCGCGCAGGGCACAACGCTCCTGTCGGGTATCAATGCCATAGACCCACTGACCAGTCCTGACGTATCGCGTCAGGGTAAAAGTCAGTTTGGAATCAACCTGCGCGCAAATAGTACACCACAGACCGGACAGGACCCATCAGGGTCTGGCGTAGGCGCGGCTGCTCCCGGCTACAATACACCAAACCAGTATAAATTCGTCTCTGGTGATGTGCTTGCGAGTTATAATCACCCAGATAATTACCGCATGTACACCGCGAGCTATGTCGTAAATGTCTCAAAGCAGCAGCAGCCGGGTATTTACGTAACAACGCTTACTTATATCGCACTTGCTAGTTTTTAGGATGGCCTGATGACTATTTTGTTATGTTGATCTGTGCAATGATCTGACTGATTACTCCCGAAAAAAGAAAGATTAGATTCTCTTTGCAAAAAGCATGAGCAGTCTGTTACGATAGGTGCAAGGTAACAATAAGAGGAACATATGCACAAAATATTTCGTACTATTATGCTCAGTGGTATTGCACTTGGGTTTGTTGTGGCTAGTTTAAGTGGTATTGTGATTGTTAACGCTCAAACTGGAGGCGTAGCAGGGAATGGCATCAAAGTTTCTCCTGTTCGGACTGATCTAACTATCAATGCCGGTGAGTCGAAAACTGTCACCCTTAGCGTACAAAACATAACGACGACCTCTGCAGATTTTCAGGCCATTATCAATGATTTCGTACCAAATGGCGAAGAAGGCCAGCCTGCACTTATCTTGGATGCAGATAAGTTTGCCCCAAGCCATAGTTTGAAACGGTATATTGCATCAGTACCGAATACCAATATTCCAGCCGGGCAGAGTAGAGACATCAAAGTCACGATCAATGTACCAAAAGATGCAGCCGGTGGTGGTTACTACGGTGCAGTACGTTTTACTCCGGCAGGCTCTGCTGGCGAGAAAAACGTGACACTTTCAGCTAGCGTTGGGTCGCTCATCCTTGTGAAAGTGCCTGGTGATATCAAAGAAGACACCGTTATCAGCAGTTTTGATGTCCGCAAGGGCGAACAGGGTGTTGGTGGAAGCTCATTCTTTACGACCAATAAAAACCTGTTCTCAGTTGTTCGATTCCAAAACAGGGGTAACACGCATGAACAACCATATGGCAAAGTTCGTCTGCTGAAAGGCTCTAAAGTACTGCAAGAAACTGAGATCAACAATAAAGATCCCAAGGGTAACGTTCTTCCTGATAGCGTACGTCGCTTCGACACGAAACTTGATAAAGTAGGCGCATTCGGCAAATATACTGTCGAAGGTAACTTTGGTTACGGCACGAACGGCCAACTTTTAACAGCGAAAACAACATTCTGGGTTATACCACTAGCACTTATCGTTGGCATTTTGGTAGCGATCATACTCATCGTCGCACTCGCAATTTGGGTGCCAAAAGCAGTCAAAAACTACAACCGAAATGTCATCCGAAAAGCTGGCCGTCGATAGTCTGACTCACAGGCCATTCCTGACACGACGAGCATGGCATATATGCTGCTCAGTTGTGTGATATGATAAGGATAAGCGCAAGGCGTATCAGTATGAAAAAAATATTGTATCGAATAACACTCAGCCTTATCCTAGCACTTTGCTTGTCTGTATTTAGCACCGCTCCAGCATATGCGCAGCGTAGTTCTACGCCGACGCAGCAAGGTGCAACGGGGTTGCAAGGGACGATACCGAGCCCTCCTCCAACAACCGCCGCAACCATCAGTACACCAGTTAACGGCCGCACATTCACGACGACGCCCGTAGAGGTTAGTGGCCTATGTACAAAAGGCTTACTCGTCAAAGTTTTTAGTAACAATATATTTGTCGGGTCAGTGCAGTGCGAAAACAACCACTATAGTATTCAGGTTGATTTATTTGCAGGCGACAACGTTTTGGTTGCAAAAGTGTATGACGCGCTCGATCAGGCGGGTCCTGATAGCAACAGTGTAACCGTCAACTTTCAGGATACGACATTTTCTGCATTTGGCCAGAGAGTAAGTCTCACGAGCAACTTCGCTAAAAATGGTGCAAATGTTGGTTCGACACTAACTTGGCCGATCGTACTTAGTGGTGGATCTGGGCCGTATGCCATAAGCATTGACTGGGGGGATGGTTCGGCGCTTGAACTTAAAAGCCTGCCCTTTATTGGTGAGTTCGACATTACCCACGTATACAAGACTGCCGGTGTATATCGAGTCATTGTGAAAGCAACTGACTCAAAAGGAACGGCAGCATTCCTGCAGCTTGTAGGTGTAGGAAATGGACAGACCTCGCAAGGTGGGACATCAGGTGCGAATACGGGTGGGACAGGCGCGACTAGATATGTCTATGTTTGGTGGCCAGTTATGCTGTTGATACCGTTTGCCGTCGTCGCATTTTGGATTGGACGCAAGTTCGAGGTTGTTGCAATCCACCGTAGGCTCGAAAAACAAGCATCGCTATATCAAAACGAAATACAGCGGTAATTTTCTGCGTGATAGGCTGCGGTCGGCAGCCTTGATGAACGTTATTTTGATAATGAAGTAAAAATGCTATCTGTTAAAACCGTATCCCAGGTAAAAGTGGTATAATCTCAAGACGTATGAAAGTCTATGTCGGTATGTCTGGTGGTGTTGATAGCTCGGTGACGGCTGCTCTGTTGGTGCAGCAGGGCTACGACGTCACGGGCGTGTATATGAAAAACTGGAGTCAAGATTTACCGGGTATGGTTTGTCCCTGGAAAGACGACTACCAAGATGCAAAGCGCGTCGCGGTTGAGCTCGGCATTCCGTTCAAACTGTACGATTTTGAAACAGAATATCGCCAGCGAGTCGTCGACTATATGCTCGATGGCTACTCTAGGGGCCTCACCCCAAACCCTGATATTATGTGCAACCAAGAGGTCAAGTTTAAACTATTCCTGGATATTGCCTTGGCCGATGGCGCAGATATGATAGCAACAGGACATTACGCAAAAGTTGTTCATAGTTTTGAGAGCAGCGTCGCAGATATACATGCCAAAATTGCAGGAGCTGAACTACGCATGGCCGCCAATGCCGAGAAAGACCAGACCTATTTTCTATACCGCGTGACTGAGGATGCGCTCAAGCATACGCTAATGCCTATAGGTGAGTACGAAACCAAAGAAGCAGTTAGGCTCGAAGCAGAACGATTGGGGCTTGCTACCGCCCGAAAAAAAGACAGCCAAGGCATATGTTTTGTCGGTAAGGTTGGCATACGTGACTTTTTACTGCACGAGTTGGGCCCGCAGAAACCAGGCGCAATAGTGGACCAACATGGGGTTACTATCGGCGAGCACGATGGTTCTATTTTCTATACTATTGGTCAGCGGCAAGGTCTGGGTGTCGGCGGGGGCTTGCCATACTACGTGACAGGTAAAAATATGGAAAAGAACGAAGTATACGTAACGACAAACATTGATGATAGCAGCCTATGGCGCACAGAACTTACGCTGAGCCAGGCGCACTGGATAAACCAAGCGCCAGAACTCGGAAAAACCTACCAAGTTCGTACTCGTTACCGAGCCGACCTCGTCAGCTGCACCGTTACTTTAGAGGACGGACCTATTAAAGCCGAAAAGGCGTATAAAATTGGGCTTTCTTCAGAGGTGCGGGCGATCACGCCGGGACAGTCTGCCGTACTGTATGATGGCGAACGAGTCATTGGTGGCGGCATCGTTGTCTAGTTAGCGAGTAGCGCTAGGGTGTCCAAAACCATACACAATGCAGTGCATTTACGCTACATCGACACTGATTGCTGTATCGCAAAAAGTTGGGGCATGTTACACCTTGCGGTAGCGATTAACGCGCCAAAGAACGATACCGACCAGGATCATCCAGGGGATGTCATCGATCGGGCCGAGTAGCCACCCACCAAAAAATTCGTCTACAACCCCGACAATACCAAATGTTCCCGCTGCGAGCACGAGAAACCGCCGGAGGAGTGATTTCGCCAGCATTCCTTCTTTGGCACTCCAATATAGCCTGAATGCCTCACCCCATGTTCGCTGTTGTTTTGCATTAGTTTTCATAGTTTCGCCTCCTGCTTTGTTGCTAGTAAGTATACTCTTACTGATCGTCGTGTCGTATTGTTTTCATTTTACGAAACTGAAGACCGTTATCCGCGTTTTCCTCAATATAGATGGGTTCGATGGGCTAATTCTACTGCCGGCGCAGAAGCTTTCAAGTGTCGAACGCTCGGGCTTTACTGTTGTTGAATGGGGCGGTCTAACGCAGCAGGGGCTCCACTAGGCATTATCTGAGCGCCTCTGATATACTGGTCAGATGAATGCACAAGATATCCGTAGCGCCTATCTAAAATTTTTCGTTGACCGTGGACATGTTGAAGTCCCAAGGGCAGCGTTAATACTGCAGGGCGACCCAACGACGCTGTTTACCGGCAGCGGCATGCAGCCGATGATCCCTTACTTACTCGGTGAACCACATCCAAAAGGAAACAAGATCGTCGACAGTCAGACATGTCTACGTGCGCAAGATATCGACGATATTGGCGACAATCGACACACGACATTTTTTGAAATGCTCGGCAACTGGAGTATGGGCGATTATTTCAAAAAAGATCAGATTGAAATGATGTTTGAATTTTTAGAGTCAGTCGTAAAACTTGACATGAACAAAGTGTTCGTGACTTGCTATATAGGTGATGATCGCTACGATATCCCGAAAGACATCGAAGCAGCAACGGTTTGGTCGGAGTTATTCGCGGGTAAAGGTTTGACCGCAGGAATAGCCGACATTGGTTCGGAAGAAGCTGGTTATGCCCGAGGAATCAAGGCAGGCGAGCGAATCTTTTACTATGATGGCAGCAAAAACTGGTGGAACCGCGGCAAAACCGGCCCCGACACGACGCCGATTGGTGACCCTTGCGGCCCAGATAGCGAAATGTTCTACGAGTTTGATATTCCGCACAACCCCAAGTTCGGTGAGCACTGCCATCCAAACTGCGACTGTGGTCGTTTTATGGAAATTGGTAACAACGTCTTCATGGCCTACAAAAAAGTTGCCGAGGGTGAGTTTGCACCGCTCGAGCAAAAGAATGTTGACCATGGGTCGGGGCTTGAACGTATTGCCGCAGCGGCATTGAATGACCCAGACGTGTTTAAAATCTCCCTCATGTGGCCGATCGTTGAGAAGTTGGAACAGATTAGTGGCAAAAAATACGATAGTCACACCGAGAGTATGCGTGTTATCGCTGACCACCTGCGTGCCGCGACCTTCCTGGCTGTCGACGGCTGTGTGCCGAGCAACAAAGAGCAGGGCTATGTCATGCGCCGGC
>CAZLLY010000012.1:0-10424 GCA_964560755.1 uncultured Candidatus Saccharibacteria bacterium
ACGGTTAGCGCACCAGAAATAGCCAGGGCTTCTTGCTGGCGATGTGGCTCGTCGTCTAGGTTTACTTCGTCGTATGTGAGTCCTTTTGCCGCAATATACTTCTTGACCATAGGGCAATAGGCACATGTTTTAGTGGTAAAGATAGTGATTTTTTTGACCATAACGGTACATCCCTCCTACAGGACTTTTAATTTTAATATGGCAGTTTTGTTTTGTCCACCCCCTGGCACTCCACATGACCGTTAGGTGGGTACTGTCGAACAATTTCTAGTATATATAGCGCTTACGCTATAGTCAAGCCCCCCACATATTGTGTTTTTAGCCACAACAAGTAAAGATACGAGGGATCTATTTGCCCTCGATAGCGACGAGCTCGATGTCAAACACAAGGTCAGCATCGGCAGGAATGCCACTACCAAACGGTGGCCTAGAACCATATGCTTTGGCCGCAGGGATGAGCAACCGGCGAGTACCACCGACTTTCATGCCAGGGACGCCTTCGGTCCACCCCTGAATGACGCCGTTCAGCGGAAAGCTGATCGCCTTGCCAAAATCACGCGAGCTCTGAAAAACCGCACCCGTTTTGGCAATAGCGCCGGTGTAGTGGCAGGTTACAGTATCAGTCGCTACAGCTTCGTCGCCGTCACCGTCAACTCGGTCGACGATCTGTAATTCTTCGATTACGTCTACTGGGGTAAAATCATCTAACATGGTAGGCTCCTTATTTCTTGATTTCGAGTAATTTTACGACAAAGACTAGGTCAGCATTTTCTGGAATACTACCAACCGCCTGGTCGCCGTAGCCTTTTGCTGCAGGAATAACCAACCGACGCGTGCCACCAACTTTCATACCTGGAACGCCCTCATCCCAACCCGTGATAACCTGTCCAGCGCCGATTTTCACTTCTAGCGCGCTATCGGTGGTGTAGTTTTCGTCAAATTTTGTACCGTTGCTCGCAAGTGTTCCGTAATATTTCATGATGAGACAATCACCCGATTTGGCTTCTGCGCCCGTACCGACCTCTAGGTCAGTCTTTACCACTTCAGTTGTCTTACCCTCGGGTTTGTATACTTCGGGCGCTGCAAGGGCCGTCTGACCCGTCACAGACTGGATAGCACAGCTCGTGTCAGTGGTAGTCGTTGTTGTCGTCTGCGATGTAGTTGCAGTAGGGTCTTCACCCGTCACCGCCTGCCATATAACAGATATCGTTAGTGCCGATGCTGTTACCAAAAATAATAAAGCCCCCAGTCCTGCAAAAATACGCGTTCGCAGTTTTGTTTCTGCCATCTACTTATACCCTCCTATTTATTCAAGTCTGTATTATAACCTGAGTTCGACATAACTGTCGACCTCAGAAGGGGAGGACGAGCCCTCCCCGGACAATATTCGAAGTAAATTCGAATATTGTCCTCCCCATCCCTAAAGGCGCTGCTATCGCAGCGCTGTTGGTGATGAGTTACGTTTGGTTGTTAGTACGTATGTCGAGTTCGGGTTATTATACAGAATGTAGTCGCAAAGTTCCTAACGCAGGTTCGCGTATGCGGTACTAAATTTGCTGCGACTCTTCGGGGAAACCATGCTCAAATGCTTGGACCAGGACATTTTTGAGCTGCTCAGAAACAAAGCTTACCCCTGGTAACTCGTCTATCTTCATCCACATAGGTTCATAGGTGTTTTGCCCACCGGCCGATAGCAAAGCTTCTTCGCTGTCTGTACGGAGGATTGGGTCGCCGCCCACATAGTCACACAAAAATATGTACTGTGTCCCGTATGGCTCACCAGCCTCCTCGATGAACACTAGCCGAACCTCGCCGATTTTCATGCGAGCTTCTTCGTCGAGCTCGCGCCTGAGTGCGGGCTCTAAGTCTTCGCCGAGCTCAACGCCACCGCCAAGGAGCGTAAAATACTGCTTGCCAAATTTGTTGCGTTTCATGACAAGCATCCTGTCACCATTTTGGATTATCGCACGGACCGCTCGTTTCATGGTCTACCCTTCCATTTCGTAAGTTTTTAGCTGCTCTTTGCTCTTGGGCGTGTGCCGCTGTTGTAACGCGAGCAGCTCAGCATAAATGCCACCACTCCCCGCAAGCTCGGCAGGGGTGCCAACTTCGTCAACCGTCCCGTTTTTAAGCGTGACTATCGTGTCAACCGACTGAATGGTACTCAACCGGTGTGCGATAATGAGCGTCGTTCGGCCTTTCATCAGATGTTCCAATGCATCTTGGACTAACCGTTCGCTACGCGAGTCAAGGCTGCTGGTCGCCTCGTCCAAGATAAGGATCGGCGCGTCTTTTAGCAGGGCCCGCGCGATGGCAATACGTTGTTTTTGTCCACCACTCAGTTTGAGCCCTCGCTCGCCGATTTCACTGTCATACCCTTTTTCAAACTTGCTAATAAACTCATCGGCATTCGCGGCCTTTGCCGCCGCAGTCACCTGATCAAGGGTTGCGTTTTTGTGCCCGTAGGCGATGTTTTCGCGGATCGTACCACTAAAAAGCGCTGGCTCCTGGAACACAACTGCAACTTGCGAGCGCAGACTGTCGCGCCGAACGGTACCGATGTCCTGCCCATCTACTTCAATATTTCCTGCGCGAGGGTCGTACATGCCGAGTAGCAGGTTTGTAATGGTCGTTTTGCCTTCTCCACTTTCACCGACCAACGCTGTTTTGCCGCCAGGCTGCAGCGTAAATGTCAAATCGTCAAACACTGTTTGGCCCTTGTCGTACCCAAAGTTTACACCGCGGAAGTCCACCTGACCCCTGTCGATTTTCAGCTCATTTCGTTTCGATGGGTCGTCAGGCTCGGGTGCTTGGTCCATAACCGCAAAGTAATCTTGGCTGTTCGCGACAGCCCGCTGCGCATTGTCGATGATAAAACTGATGCTAAAAATAGGCATGCGGACATTCAGTGCATATTGCAGCAGCAGTACTGCCGTACCGATGGTGTAATTGCCTTCTGCCATGTTGATGAAAATATACGCAAAAACTCCCAGAAATATGACATTGAGAACCAGCCGCCGTAGGATGTCCTGGCCATGCCACAGACGACTTTGTGGCTGCGTAATATCGACTACTTTTTGGTACCGTTTGGTAAAAATGTTTAGCTCATCGGCCTGGCGACTAAAACTTTTTACCACTTTGATCTGCCCGAGTGCCTCGGCAAACCGACCCGTCGCGCGGTCGAGCTGTTCGTTTGAGCGCTGCTGATATTCACGCCATTTGGTGCTCGTCCGCGTCGTCAGCCAAATAAAAATTGGATACAAGACGAGTAGCATCAGCCCGACCGGCCATGAGTAGGCAAAAACGATAGCAAGCGAAATGATGGTGCTAAATATAAACTGCAAAAAGTTGTTGCTCATCGCCTGCACAAAGCCGGTAATCTGGCCGATGCTTCGGTTCAGGCGGTTCATGACCTTGCCCGTAAGCTCTGTGTCGTAGTACTGCTGCGGCAACGTCAAAAGATGTGCAAAATATTTTTGGCTAAGGGCTTTATTGAGTCTAGCCTGCAACATATCTCCGACGTACCCGCCGATGTTGCTAAATATCGTTTGTGACACATCGGCCAAAAACATACCGACAATGAGGATGATAACTATTTTGGTATCGACCTGCCCACCGGCCGTACCGAGTTTGGTAGCCTGGTCTATCACACCTTTTACGAGCAGCGGCTGCACCTGCGATGTCAGGGCGACCACAACAGAAAACAGGCTGACAGCCAGATACATCGACCATAGTTCCCGCGTGAATGTTATGATGCGCCACAAACTTTTCATCTTATAGAGTAGTATATCGTGTTTTGACTAGCATTGGCGCACTTTTCGACCGGTGCAATAGTTTATTTTCGTGGGGTCGATGCTTTTTTGTATGTACGCGAGTTGTTCTATTCGCGTGGATTCATACATGCCAAACATGAAATCGAGCCAGTCAGTGGCATGACCGGTTTCTTTAAGCTTGTTCAGTATGAGCGTGTATCCAACTTTTTGGTTTATTTTTTCATATGCGATCGCACCATTCACGACATCATCATCGTCGCTATATTCATAAAACTTCAACGAGTCTTCTCCTTTGGCGGCATTTGGATATCCTTCTGCAATCGCACATGACTGGGCGGCGGTTAGATTCCCACTGGTTATCATGGCATTGTAGACTAAATCGTACCAAACGTAGCCTTGGCGAAAATCTCGTTGTTTGCGGATGGCCGATCCGCCATTCATACCAATGCCCATTCCTTTGCCAAGTGGGATGCACTTCTGTGTGTACTCCCTGGCAAGCGGCTCTCTAACACTCTCGGTTCCGCTCGGTGTCGCCTTGAGTAGGATAGCCGCTACATGATATTTTTTAGCATTTGTCATTTTGCCTTGGGGTCGAGTCGTCAAGTCATTTGCAACTTGTTGCGCAAAAATACCCGAATAACTCGCCGAGCTAAACACGAGCTCGACAGAGCCGTTTGCCGCTGGCAACAGGCCGCTCTTATCTACCGCATCGATAATCTTAGCTTGAGTCAACGGCACATTGAGCCTGGTTCCGAAATCAACCGAGAAAGTACAGCCACCGAACTTTTTTACCATCGCTGAAACAATATTGGCCGCATGTCCTGCTGTTGGCAATCCCGTCCCTGGAGTCTCAACATACGCAAACTTTGACTCACCCGGTATGCAATCTGTATGCTGCGAAACAGCAGGTTCGCGTGGCGTATCCCAAAAAAACGTACTTACTACGCTATCTGTCGGGGAAAAACCGATTGCACAAATGGCCGAGGCGGCCAAAAACTTACGTAGCTTAGGATGTTTCTTAGACCAGCTCCCGATTTGAGGCGGCCTATTCTCAAATACTACATCAGCCGCATTTAGTGCCGTACGCGATAACGCAGCCGCACGGCTCGTCGGCATTCTTTCGAGCGCAGTTGACTGTTCTCGTAGCTGTTCAGTCATAGTTCCATACTACGTCGTTTCGCTTGCGTTTTCAATACAATTATTGCAAAAATAACGAAGTCCGCAAACCAACCTACGCCCGTGTGGCGCCGAGTGGTGCGCCGACTGCTGATGCGATCTCGTCGGTCATTGCTGCTACTTCTTTATCGGTTAGCGTTCGCTCGTAGCTTGCGATTTGCAGACGCAGAGTGATTGTCTTGGTGTCCGCTGCCCCGGGCTGATAAATGCTGATCGTCTCTAGGCGTGCAGAAGTCTCCTCGGGTTGAATTGCCCGAAATGCGTCCCTAGCCGCGCTAAACAGTTGCTGATGCGGTAGTGTAGCGGCGACTTTCAGCGATATATCCTGCGTGATGCTCGGGAAACGAGGGAGCGGTGTATATGGTTTTGATTGAACGTGCAACAAATATGACTGGAACATCTCAAACCCTGCGCTTGCCTCAGGCAGTTTAAAGGCTTTTCTAACCGATGCCTTGAATTCCCCGACTACCCCGACGATTTTGTCACCGTCCATCAATACAGCCGCCCGTTTGACATCAAAAGGCGCACTCAGCTGCTCGAATATCTTGTGCTCACCGTAGTCAAACCCATCGAGCGGTACAAAACTAACATCTGGCGCTAGCTCAGTTACATACCGCCTGGCAGTGAAATACGCCGCTTTGTCTGACTTTTTGGCAGCGTAGACGAACGCTAGTCTGTTGTACTCCCTCGGCAAACCATCCTCTGCAACATCACCCTTGCGATGCGCCTTGCCGAATTCGAACAGCGCGAATTCATCATGCCCCGCTTTGATATTCATATGTACTTTATCGAGCAAACTCGGCACCAGGCTCAGCCGATAGTACTGCAAGTCTGGGCTGAGCGCGTTACTCAAACGAAAGGCTTGCTCGGGGTCTTGCCCGACGTGTTTCAATATTTTTTCATGCACAAAACTGTACGTTAGCACTTCATTTGCACCGCTTCTAGAGAGGATTTGGCGATTTTTTCGCTTCATTTCAAAAACTGCATTTTTCGGTGTCGGGACAATACTTCGACGTGGAAGCTCGCGGGGGAGCTTATCGAACCCGTACAAACGCCCAACTTCCTCGACAATATCCTCAGGGTCGACGATGTCCGTGCGCCAGAATGGAGCCGTTATCAGTAGCTTCGTTGCATCATCAGGCGCAGGGTACGACGCAAAATTCGCCCGCCTGAGCAAACCACCGATTTGCGTTTCGCCCAGTTTCGACCCGAGGCGATCATTTATAAAATCTACGCTAACCGCAATCTCACCGCTAATAGAACCGCTTTCAAGCTCGCCTGACCCATCGGGCATATCCCATACTCTGGACGCCTGTGCGGAACCGCAGTTTTGGCCGATGAGTTCCATGAGCCGTGCGATAACTCGGTCGTTCTGTAACCACGACTGGCCTTTGCTAAAACGAGTCAGTGCATCGGTAAACAAACCAAGCCGCATAGCACTTTTTCGCACAGCGTACATATCAAACGTCGCTACTTCGAGCACAATGTTCTTCGTCTCACTCGACACTTCGCTACCTGACCCGCCCATAACACCGGCAAGCCCAACGGCACCCTCACCGTCGGCAATGACAATGTCGTTCGTGTCGAATTCATATGTTTTGCCGTTTAGCAAAGTCGCTGTTTCGCCCTTTTGCGCCATCCGAGCACCGAGTTTGTGCCCCCGTAGCTTGTCGTAGTCATATGCGTGTGTCGGTTGTGCAGTAAGTAGCATGATGTAATTTGTCAGGTCGACTATATTACTGATCGGCTTTGAACCCCAGCGTACTAACGTTGCTTTTAGCCACAATGGGCTTTGTTTGACGGTAACGTTTTGCAGTGCAACCGCCATAAAACGCGGCACTTTTTCTGGTACATCATTGAAAACCGACAGCTCTAAACCCTCTGCAGATGCAAAAGTCGGTTTTTGCCAATACCAATCTTGGTTTTCGTACCTTGTGTCTGCTGCATCTTCGTTCTCTGGGGGCAAACCTTTGATAATCGCCGAAATTTCGCGTGCCACGCCAATCTGCCCGAAAAGGTCAGGTCGATGGGTAAACATCTTGTTTTCGATGTCGATAATGGTGTCATTCAGGCCAAATAATTCTGCAAATGATGCCCCTGGTCGTAGTTGAGCCTCTGTCTCTGACCCCTGACCTTGCAGGTCTTGCTCGGTTATCTCTACGATCCCGTCGTGGTCGTCACCGAGGTCAAGCTCGCGCGCGCTGGCTATCATCCCGTTACTAACAATACCGCGTAGCTCGCGGGCACTCAGCACAAAAGGGTCGGCGCCTCCGAAACTCGATGGTACGGTAGAACCCGGTGGCAACCAGGCGACAAATATGCCTGCACGCACATTTGGCGCACCGCAGACCACTTCAACAAGTCCATCTGCATCTCTCATAACTCCCTCGACAACACCTCCGTCATCGATACGGCAAAAACTAAGTTTGTCAGCGTTTGGGTGTTTTTCTTGGGTAACGACTTTGGCGACAACGACGCCGCTATATTTTGCCGCAAGGTCGATGACTTCCTCGACCCCACCGAGTTGCATGTTAATACGTTCGACCAACTCGTCGACCGGCGGCAACTCAAAATCAATTAATTCTCGTACTGTGTTTAGGCTTACTTTCATCTTAGCTTCTAGTATACCGTATCCGTTACCGTTCTAATAGCTCCTCGATAACTGGTCTCACGGTGTCATATATAAGCTCATGCCCGCGGTCATTTGGATGTGGGTCGTCGGAGACGTTAAATATCTCATCTGGGCTGACGCGTTCAAAAACATCGCGAACCGGCAAAAACGGCAAGCCATTCCCCTCGACCTGTTCTTTAAGTATCATTTCGTACTCACGAATTCGAGTGTCGGAGTAGGTTTGTCCTTTAAAATTGATCTCGGCTTGCGGCAGCGGCGGCGCACCGACAAATAAGATTTTGTCGCTATACCTTTTAGCTATCTCGATGATTTGTTCATTATTTTGCCTAAAAGCCGTCATGGAAGTCTGCACTATGCCGTCGCGAGAGCGTTCGTCATTGGTGCAATAACTAAATATGAGAACAAGTGGCCAACTTTTTGAATACCGAGCGCTAATTTCGGCTTCTAGCCTCGCTAAAATATCTGCACTTGAGTTCCCACCGATACCAAGATTGATAACCTGCAGTTTCCAAATATTGTCTGATTCGACAGTGCGTTTGTGTGCATACTGTTTTAACCGTTCGACCCAACCACCTTTTGTGTCCCATGCCCCATACGCTATGCTGTCGCCAAATACGAGGATTCTCACTGTACACTCCGGATTTTCGCCTGGATTTCGGCCAGTCGGGCGTCATCCATTTTTGGGCCTTCGGCAGAGGTTAACCAGCCGCGGTACAGCTCGTGAAACTCTTGGTTTGACCTGCCAAATCACCGTGCAGCGGGATGAGTTTGACATGTACATATGCCACGCCTGTGCCTTCGATGATTGTAGCAACCCGCGGCGTATCAAAGGCTTTTTCGAGAATGTTCGCGACTGTTTTTGTGGTCATCATAAGCCCTGCATACTGCTCGTCGGTCATAGAAAACGCGTAGTCACCGTGAAACACCTTCGGGATGAGCACGGTAAACCCTGGCGTGTTTGGAAACGGCGTCAAAAACGCCATATAGTCATCATCTTCCCACACTGTCCATGCCGCCATCTCACCCGCCACAATTTTGTCAAAAATTGTTTGCTCTCGTTCGCTCATACAGACCTCTTATTCTTGACATTTTTACCCTGTTTTGCTATACTTACATCATCACCATGACCAGGTTGGCCTAAGGATGTGATCCGACCGCTGCTCCTGGTCTTTTTTATTTCTGTTTGTTTTTTGAACAGCTCGGGTATATCCCCAACAAATGCGAGCTTCGCGCGGTAAGTATTCAGTAATTTTGAATACCGCATGCGGTTTGGAACAATAATTTTGAGCAATTTATCTTGCTCTTCCATGTACATGTAGAGGCTCAAAAAATCTCCATCTCCTGAAACAAACACCGCACTATCGAACTCATTGGCGAGTCTTCCCACAGAGTAAAGTACGATATCGGTATCGACGTTACCTTTTGTCACCATATGACCGCTTGCATCCATATACGTCGAGATAGATTTAAACACAAGAGTAAAGCCACATTCCTGCAAATAGGTGTATAGTTCGTTATTTGTCGGTATCATGCCGATAAACATAAACGCTCGAGAAACCCCATATTTTTCACGCAAATAATGACGAAACTTACGATAATCTAGTTTTTTACCAGAGTAAATCGTTTTGCCCTGAGCATTAACGACATTATTTCTCACGCCTAGGTTCAAATTTTGGCTATCGATAAAAGCATAAACAATCGGCTTCTTGGTCATATTAGAACTGCCTTAGGAAATCTAGCTTTGCGCTTTCGAAATGGCGGACATCCTCGACGCCCGTTTTCATCATGACCAGCCGGTCGACGCCGCAGCCAAAGGCAAAGCCTGTGTACTCATTTGGGTCAATGTCGGCGGCACGTAGAACATTCGGGTGAATCATGCCACAGCCGAGTAGTTCAATCCATTTTGTTTGCGAGCACACCGAGCAGCCGTTCTCGCAGAATGGACAGCTGAGGGCAAACTCAAAACTAGGCTCAGTAAACGGGAAATAAAACGGGTTGACCCGCACTTCTAGCTTGCGGCCATAGTATTCCTCGAGGAATTTTTGCAATGTTGCAACTAGCATCCCGGCATGGACGCCTTTATCGACATAGATACCCTCGACCTGGTAAAACGTGTGCTCATGCCGCGCGTCTAGGTCTTCATTCCTAAAAACACGGTCAGGGACGATGGCGGCGATCGGTTCGCCGTGTGCTAAGTTTTCACGGTATTTCACGAGCGCACGGTTTTGCATGGTGCTGGTGTGCGCCGGCGCGATGAGCGGCTCTCCATCGGCGTCTGTTTCGACTGTCATAAACGTGTCATAGTCATCACGGGCTGGGTGACCTTTCGGGAAATTGAGCGACTCAAACATGTGGTATTGGTCGTCTATCTCGCGCGATTCTCCGACCACAAACCCCATGCGACCAAAAATGTCAGCGATACGATCAATCTCTTGGGTGAGTGGATGCGTCGTCCCCTGTTCGGTGGGTATGAGGGTCGGGAGGGTCGAATTCACGTCAAACGGCGCTGTTACGTCGATGGCTGGTCGGTCGTCTGCGATCTCGCCCTGTGTGGTATCTGCCCATGTTTGCAGCTCGGTTCTTAGATCGTTTAGCTCTTTGCCAAAGGCAGCCCGTTGGTCTGGCGGTAGTGTTCGTAGCTGTTCAAAAAGCGCACGCAAACTGTTTGAGCGCATAATAGCCTGTTTGTCTGCCAGCTCTGCAAACTCTTTTTCGAGAGCAGCGGCGGCACTTGCAATCTGTTCATTTTGGTATGTTGTCATAGAAACAGTATAGCATCGGCGAAACATTTCGTGAATCACACCCATACTCGTGTCACAGGCCACTGCCTTTACGTCCAAAAT
>CAZLLY010000012.1:10434-20557 GCA_964560755.1 uncultured Candidatus Saccharibacteria bacterium
ACTATGGCGTATACTACCTACTATGCAGCACGCAACGGTATCTCGCCCCTATCAGCAGACAGACCAGGATACGTTAGATTGCGACGGCTCATCTCGCTACGTACTACGCGTCCGAGATCTAGAATTACCCGATAAACCCAGAGAAAAAATGTTAGCCGCAGGCTCGAGCAGCCTTTCCATGGCCGAGCTTGTCGCCATCGTGTGGGGCGTCGGGACCCGCAAAGAAGAAGTCATGAGCATGGCACATCGTCTGCTCAAAGAGTACGGCGAACAAACCATCCGAAACGAAACCAACCCAAATCGTCTTGCAGAGTTATTGAACATCCCCGTTAGTAAGGCCTGTCAGATCATCGCCTGCCTCGAGCTCGGTAAACGGTTTTATGCCACTTCGCAATACGGTCAGCCCGCATTCATCCGCACAACACAACAAGCCTACCAATACCTTGCCGGCATGGGGGCGAGTCCCAAAGAACAGCTCCGCGGCCTATACCTGAACAGTCGGTACCAAGTTGTCCACGACGAGATAATCTCGGTCGGCAGCATGACAGCAAATGTCGTTCACCCGCGCGAAGTGTTTCGCCCCGCCATCGAAAAAGGCGCGACAGCCGTTATCGTCGCCCACAATCACCCATCGGGGAGCCTTCAACCAACCCAGGCAGATATCGACGTCACTGAACAGCTCAAAGCAGCGGGCGACATAATGGGCATACAGCTACTAGACCACATCATCATCAGCACAACAACGTATAACAGCATCATGGAAGGACCGCGATGACCCAAGGCGCATTTTACAAACTATCAAACCTTTTGCACGGACTCCCGACCAACCTTCGACATGGTGACGCCTACGTTGCAGACGGAGAGCCACAAGCTGACACTGACATGAGTCGTCTCGAGCTTGATGCGCACGTGCGTTCGGGCGATTACCTCTCGACACTCGCAACAACGCTCGACGAATTAAGCGCACGCCAGGCTGCTGGCGAACACATTAGCCGCAGTGAAATAGACCGCATCGTCAACGATTTGCTGTATGTCGGCAGTCGCTACACTATCGTCCGCAAATAACCCCACCCCAGTGTTTAACTTTCATACTTGTAATAACAGCTGTGGCCACCACTGTCATTCTTAACGAAGTGAAGTTTTTGGACACCAGAGGTGAGCGTAACACCTAAGCCCGTCATCCCCGCGGACGCGGGGATCCAGCCGTAACAATCGGCAAAGCCGATGTAACCTTCCTTCTTAATTCTATAGTTCTTTATTCTTTAGTTCATATCTCATTACTCTTGTGTGCCGCTGACATTCTGAACGCAGCGAAGAATCTTCTCTTAACTCTCATCTTCGCCTAGCTACACCCCTGCGAGCAAAACAGATTAACCCTGTTTTTTGAGCCAATATATATCGCGTAGATTACGATATAGCTGCTCATAATCAAGCCCGTAACCTATCACAAAGTCATTCGGCACCTCAAAACCAACATGGAGCTCTGTGTCTCCGAGCAAGTCACTCGGGCGGTTTGGCACTTTTTTATCAAGCAGCGTCGCCACTGCGAGCGTTGCAGGCTTGAGAACGCGTATATACTCACAAATCCAGCTCAGTGTTTTACCCGTGTCATATATATCCTCTACAACCAACACATGTTTACCCGACACATCGGTGTGTAGCTCACTCAGCGAGCGCACCTCACCAGTCGATGTCGTGCCAGCATATGACTGAACCCGTATTGTGTCCATCACCATTGGCATTTGCGGGGCAGCCTGCTGCATCGCACGTTGCAAGTCAGACGAAAAGTGCATCGCACCCTGCAAAACCGTTATGACATGGACGCCGCCGAGTGGCGCATACTGTTCGGCCAACTCTTTTCCAAGGGCCTCTATCCGCTCCTGGATCTGTTTTTCGCTAAGCAGCACACGTGGCACCGGCTCATACCCAGCGATATCTACCCGAATCTTGACCGTCTCATCTGTATCCATAGTTTTTCACTCCTTTTACCATCATAGTACTCGCGGCAGTCACCGCTACGCAACCACTTTTATGACACGTTACCGTATTCAAAGACAGATTAACAGATACATGTGGTATAGTCGAGATATGGGAAATTTTAGTTTTGATATAGTCAGTGAATACGACAAGGCCGAGATGAATAACGTCTACGACCAATGCGAACGCGAAATGTCCAGCCGCTACGATTTTAAGGGCACACCTGCCGCCATCGAGTGGCTCGACGACAAAAAAGGCCTAAAGGTAATCGGTAACGGCGAATGGCAGATCGATGCCATCCTTGATATTTACCGCAAAAAACTCTCAGCTCGCAGCATCAGCCAAAAAGTCCTAGACACATCCAAAGACAGTGTCGAGTCAAACCTAAAAACAACCAAAGAAGTCCTGTTCAAAGCCGGCCTCGACCAAGACAAAGCCAAAGTCCTGACCAAACTCATCCGCGACACCTACCCCAAAGTCAAAACGCAGATCCAAGGCGACGCCGTCCGCGTCATGAGCGGTTCAAAGGACGATTTACAGGCCGTCATGACACTCCTTCGCAGCAAAGACGACCTAGACTTCCCGCTTTCATTCACCAACTACCGCTAACCTATCGATCCGTACTTTATTTTTTTCAAGCGTCAGCGTGCTTCCCGAGTGAAACGCTACCTTAGAGCCATACTGTGTCAGTAATCTTACATCTTCTTGTAGTTCGGGCATGCTAGCAGTCGCATCTAACGCAGTCGTCGGACGAACGGCCGTCAAGTGGTGTATATCGACACCAAACTGTCTTCCCATCTCGGCTTCTGCCTGACCACCGATGGTTACGTCCGTCCCGATGAGCTGTAATATTCTATTGATAGGTTTCGCGCCACCTATAGATTTTATCGTTTTCGCATAGGACTGAGCATGCTTTATATATTCTGGCAGTCGAGTTTCTCTGGGCAAGTTAACACCGCGTATGATTTCTGGGTTAACATTGTCCCGCTTTAAACCTTCAACTAGTTTCTTCTCAAACTGTGTATATGCCAGTTGGTCATTGCCAACCACGTCGTGCAAATTTGTTATCGCAATAAATAGTTGCCAAAAAGCGTTAAACCGCAGCTGATCCCAACCCGTTTTCCCAACATCGGCAGATAGAGCAAGGTTCTTGCCTTGTATATCACCTTTCCGCTCTAGCATTACACACACCAACCGCGCCGAACGCGTGTTTCCTTTGATAATCTCGCCCATTTCCATCCCCGGTATGTCAGCATGTCCTGCGGTCGTAATAGCCGTACTGCCATAGTCGATGGTGCGGTGCAGTTCCGGTCGGTGAGCGCTGAGAACATCATTTACATGCACTAATGCCTCGACTGGAGGCGCCTTATGCTCCTTGACCCAGTCAGTTAACTCGGTAAATATCTGGGAGATAGGAAATTTCTCGGGCGTATACCCATCTGGACGGACAAATTCACTCATTGTACCTATACCATAATCCATATTTCACAATACTGCAAACATAAACACAAACTCAGGACACCTTTATAAAGTTGGGCATATTGCCTATACTTACAACCATGAGCGATAAAAACGCAGCCGAAACGGTCGAGCATCTCGACGCTTTACAGAAAGATACACTCGGAGCGGCAGCCGTTATAGAGTCACCACAGCCACACGACCTAGCCGATATTGACGTAGAGGAACCTGCTCCAGACGCGCCAGCACCCACACTTGCTGAGCGAGCAGCAACACTCCTAGGTGAAAATGACAGAGGTCATTACACCGTCCCAGACGGAAGCCTTTACCCACACCAGTGGCTATGGGACAGCTGTTTCATCGCCATCGGCCTTCGTCACCTCGACACAGATCGAGCCCAAACCGAACTCGCGAGTCTCGTGCGCGGCCAATGGGCCAATGGCATGTTGCCAAACATCATTTTCAACAGTGCGCCCGAATGGCGAACTGACCGAGAATATTGGCGAAGCCAAATTAACCCCAATTCGCCCGATGAACTATCCACCAGCGGCATCACGCAGCCACCGATGCTTGCCGAAGCGGTTTGGCAAGTCGGGCAAAGCCTGACGGGCGCCGAGCGAAAAAGTTGGTTCCGATACATGTTGCCACATATTATTTCCTACCACGAGTGGTTGTACCGAGACCGAGACCCACACGGCGAAGGGCTCGTTCTGCTCGTCCACCCATGGGAAACGGGGCTCGACAACACACCGCCGTGGATGACCCAGCTCAGCGAACACCGCATGCCACTTTGGATCCAGATTATCCGCAAACTCAAGCTCGAAGGCGTCATCGGGGTTTTCCGCCGCGACCGACGGTCTATTCCGGCGGGACAGCGTTTTAGCACCATAGAAATATTGACCCTGTTTAACGCCCAACGTCGGCTGCGCCGCAAAGCCTACGATACCCTCAAGATCCTCGACCACGGGCTGTTCAGCATCGAAGACCTGACATTTAACTGTATTTTTATTAAAGCAAACAGTCGCCTCGTCGACATCGCACGGTCGGTGCGGCTCAAACTGCCCGACGAACTCGAAGCCAACATGCATAAGACGGAGGTTGCGCTCGAAGGCCTCTGGGACCCTTATGCCAAAAGTTACTGGTCGCGTGATTTCGTAACGCACAGAATGCTCAAACAACAGTCCATAGCAACCCTCATGCCACTGTACGCCGGAAGCGTCAGCAAAGAACGCGCCGCCGAGCTCGTCGCAAAACTCGAAAACCAAAATGTATTTGGGCCAGATTTCCCCGTGCCGAGCGTCCCACTCGATAGCCCTTTCTTTGACCCAGAACGGTACTGGCAAGGCCCAACTTGGGTAAATACCAACTGGCTTATCATCGAGGGACTCAAACAGTACGGCTACCACGACCACGCAGCGGCGCTCGCAGAAAACACCATCGCAATGGTTGACGAAAACGGTTTTGCCGAGTATTTCAACCCCCTGAACGCCAAACCATTGGGTGCACAAAGCTTTTCCTGGACGGCGGCTCTTACTCTCGACCTGCTCCGTAGCAAAAAATAGTTTTCACCTGGGATAGCCATTTTAACTTCGGTGCGTTTTACTTCATTTGCATTTACCTGCCACATCTTTACAAAATTTTCGGGTTCAGACGAACTGCCTCGGAGTGGTATACTAGAGTAATATGTTACATATCATCCAGGCTATTATTCTTGGCATCATCGAGGGTTTCACCGAGTTTTTACCCATTAGCAGCACCGGCCATTTGATCATTGCCGAGAAAATCATGAATTTTCATGATGAGAATGAACTTTTTACCGTTGTCATACAGGTTGGCGCTATCGCCGCCGTTGTCTGGCATTACCGAGAAGACCTCATCGAAAAAACCATGGGCCTGTTCAAACGCGATAAGGCGGCACTCAATTTTTGGCTAATCCTCGCTATCGGAACCATCCCGGCAGGCATATTTGGCTTGTTGCTCGACAAAAGTATGAACACGCTTGCGATACCATTTTTTGTGGCGGTTTCGCTCATCCTCGGCGGAGTCGTACTCTGGTTCGTCGACCGCAAACCAACGGGTGGGCGTGCACCCAAAACAGACCTCGCCGACATATCTAAAAAACAAGCTATTCTCGTCGGGCTGGGCCAGGCACTCGCCATCATCCCGGGCGTGTCACGTTCAGGTGCAAGCATCGTCAGTGGCCTCGCAGTCGGGCTTAACCGCCCAACCGCAACCGCGTTTTCGTTTTACCTGAGTATCCCTGTTATGGTGCTGGCGAGTGGGTTCAAAATCATCAAACATGGCAACGAAATCGGCAATGTATCGGGTGGTTGGCCAGCGTTAGCCCTAGGCGTCGTCGTTTCGTTCGTCACTGCACTTTTCGCCATCAAATGGCTGCTCGGCTATATATCTCGCCACAACTTCCGCGTTTTTGCGCTGTACCGTGTTGTTTTCGGGTTTATTATCCTATTCCTCATAGCTATTGGAATACTCATTTGACATTTTAACCATTATTTGATACAATAGTAAAATGATCAGATCTGAAAACATTCCACACCAAAATGAACCGCTCCTGACCCGAGGTATGAAAGTCGGGCTGAGCAAAGTTGCCGCCTGGGCAGTTGTATCACTCGCCTTTCCTCCAGTTCGCGAAGTACTAAGTGATAGCCTTGGTCATACCACGCAGATGCCAGCCGCTCCTGACACGAGTCTCGCATTTGCAGGGTTAGTGGAAACGCTTCATCAAAACCCAGCCAACGGCATCCTTGCGGCATTTTCACTCGCTGCAGCTGGTGCGATCGTCCATATGGGACATAGCATCCACCAGAAATTCACATCTCCGGGCAATGTTCCGGTCTTAGAACAACCATTACCCGAGACTATGAGCTCATGGAATCACCCTAGCTATCTTAGCCAATTTGGTGATCGAGCAAATTAATCAGTTTTAGCTGCGCCTGTAAGAAAACTTACTGCGTTTTTTGCTAATTTATGACACTATACTAGTGTTCTAAAAAAATAAAAACAACTGCGATGACACATCATACTATTCATATTTGGATACATACCCACTACTTTGCGACTACGCAGACGGTGCTCGCGGCATCGAGCCACTACCTCTCACACATTACCTACCTACGCCGCCACTAGCGTGAAGCCCGTAGCTATTGGTATTTTTTGACATATGTGATTATGTGCAGTATAATAGTTTAAATGGAAACTGAACCAACTACTGATGCACTTATAAAACTCGGTCAGATGCGTCAATGAGAGCAGCCCGACTGTGAGAATGCAGCTTTAGGGCAACAGATACAACGGCAACCCAGCACTCCTAACTGTGTTGTGGTAGGACGATCTGCATATGATCAAGATGAGAGCTTAAGGCTTTTATTAAAGTCAGCGAAGACGATCGGATGGGTTTTAGTTTACAGTACTGGTACGATAGTACTCGGCGAAGCAACGAAGCCCGAGAATGAAGGTCGCGTTGGGATCAGCAGTGTTGTCACAGCTCTTTCTTCTATTGCACTAACTATTGGCGCACATGCATCAGAACGAAGAGCAAAACGAATTCATCCCCCTCGTCGAGTTAATAACGTTCCCGAAAAAGCCTTGCATGATGTGTGATCTACCTAGATCTAGTCGTCGAGTTGGGGTTTGTCGAGCAAGAGCGGTTCGACAGTCGGAGTAGTGTCGGCTATCTTCATGACGTCTTTGTCCATAGCACCAAGTGACTTGTGGGCAGCATTGTAGTGATTGACCGAGGTCGCGAGCGTCGAGCCGAGTTTTTGCATGTAGGTTTCGTGTGCCTGGATGTGTTTTCCGAGGTCGCCGACCCGTTTTTGGATGTCTTTGGCCGTCTCCTCTATCTGCAGACTCTTGAGCCCCTGCATGACCGTCTGCAGGTATGCCAGCAAGGTCGTCGGGCTGACGATGATGACTTTTTTGTCAATAAACGCATACTCGATAAGATCGCGCGAGTTTGTGCCGGTCGCACCGACATTGTTGACGAGTAGGTCATAGTAAATCGCCTCACTCGGGATGAACATAAAGGCGTAGTCGAGGGTGTTTTCAGCCGGTCGGATGTATTTGCTCGTCTCATCGATGCGGTTTTTGAGGTCGGTTTTAAATATTTTCACGAGGTTTTCACGCTGCGTTTTGTCTTTTTCCTCTATCAGCCGATTGTAATTTTCGAGGCTGAATTTGCTGTCGATCGAAAGTAGTCGGCCTTTATCGAGTTTGATAACGGCATCGACGATTTCACCGTCTTTGAATTTGTACTGTGTTTCATATATGTGCGGCGGTAAGACGTTACCGAGCACGGAGTCGAGGTAATATTCGCCCAACCCCCCGCGCTGTTTGGGGTTTTGCAGCACATTTTGCAGCGTCTTAAGCTCATCGGCGACGTCAACAACACGTTTATTGCTATCTTTTAGCTCGGTCAGGTTTTTGGTGATATCGGCAATGATTTTATTGGTCTCTGCCGACTGACGCTGCAATGACCCCATCATGGCGGACTGACTTTTTTCCATGCGGTCGGCTACCTGAGCCTGCATGTGGTCTTTGAGTTTAGTGATGTCATCTGACAGCCCACGCAGGTCTTCCTTGAGCAAGAGTGCGCTCTGGCCGTCGTCTTTTCTGGGTCGAGTCACGACAAAAAGTAACGCCCCACCGAGCAACACAACCAATATCCCGAGCAGTACCACCACTGTTTGCATAGTACTAGTGTAGCACGTATTGCCCTACAAAAACCGAGTGATAGCGAACATCGCTGCAGCGCCGGCTACCGTCAGCGCCAGTGAGTTGTACGACGCACGTTTCGTGTGTGCCTGTGGCAATATGTTACCGGACGCTACGTACAGCAATATCCCGGCAAAAAACCCGAGATACAGCGTCAGAGCTCCCTCGGAAAGATGTATAAACAGACTTGCAAGACCGCCTAGTATCGGCATAATGATGACAAATATAAGCAGCTGTTTTATGTGGATCAGTTTGTTTTTGTGCAGCAACATAAAGCTCGCCGTGTCAAAACCGTCGGCGAACCGATGTCCGATAACCGCGAGTGCCACCGCCGTACCAACCGCCGAACTCACCTGAAAGCCAACACCGATGCTTAGACCATCAAAGAAGCTATGCCCAGCCAGTGCGAGCGCTCTCGCAAACCCGAGTTTTGGGTGTGAGTGTGTTTTATATTCTGACTCCGAGTCATTATGGACAAGGATGATTTTTTCGAGCACGTGAAAAAATAAAAACCCACCGACAAACAGCAACATCGGCCAAACGGTGTCCATTTGAGCATTCTCAGCTCCTTCGAACACCTCGGGCAACAGGTCAAAAGCCACCAGCCCCAGAACAAGCCCTGCTGTAAGCGCTATTGCGATAGGTAAACGGTCTTTGTATTTGATGGCCGTGTAGCCACCAGCGAGCGCGGCAAAAGCTGCCGCTATGGTAAGTAATAGTATTGTCATGCGTTTGAATATACCGACCTGGTCTAATTATTGCAAATTTGTTGCAATTTTGATATAGTTTGCAACATGGACGCTGGTAAAACTCAGCTTATCACCTTCCTCAAAGACCGCTCGTACAGCGTCACGCATGCTCGACTGGCCGTCTTTGACATGCTAGCAATGCACAGCGCCCTCACCATCAACGAGCTCGGCGAGTTAATCCCCGAAATAAACCGTACCAGTATATATAGAGTCGTCGAGCTGTACGAAAAGATTGGCGTTGTGCAGCGAGTGTACATCGGCTGGAAATACAGTATCGAGCTAAGTGAATTATTTCAGCCGCACCACCACCACGCTACCTGCACGGTATGTGGCAAGCACGTGGCGCTTCCCGAAAGCAATTCGCTCGAAAAAGAGTTAGAGGCGCTTTCGGCCGCAAACACGTTTGCAATGCAGAGTCACCTAATAGAAATACTCGGAATCTGCTCTAATTGTCAGTCAAAAACGACGTGATTTTAACGTAATTACAACGTAATTTTAAAAAGCCCGGACATTCGGGCTTTTTCATGGAAGTGATTCTCGTATGTAACCATCTTTCCGTTTATTACTCTACTGCAAACGTAAACATTTGTATGTAATGTAGCTTACTGACAAACGCTTTCTATGGGGTTTTTGCCTATTTTGTCGTTTCGGACAGCTCATACAGTGGTCAAAGCGCAAGCAATATGCGAAACTAATATATACATGGAATCATCACTATTTATACAGCTGAGCCTGGTACTTGCGATGGCCGCCGTCATTTCTATCATAATGCGGCTACTGCGTCAGCCCCTCATCATCGGCTATATTTTGACCGGTCTGGTGGCGGGTCCCGCGTTTTTAAATATCATCCAAAACCATAGCGATTTTGCCACGTTTAGCCAAATTGGCACGACATTACTGCTGTTTATCGTCGGTCTGGGGTTAAATGTGAAGCTCATAAAAAGCACCGGTAAACCCGCGTTTTTGGTGTTTTTGTCGAATGCTGTTTTCCTGAGTTTGTTTGCATTTGCTGCAGGAAAACTATTCAACTTCACCTTAGCTGAATCTATCTTGATTGGGTTTGGGCTGGTGCTCAGCAGCACCATCGTCGTCGTGAAAGCCCTTGGTGACAACCACGAACAAAACCGCCTGCATGGTAGGTTAATCATCGGCGTACTGTTGGTTGAAGATCTCGCCGCCACACTGCTCTTGATCGGTATCGCCTC
>CAZLLY010000013.1:0-20223 GCA_964560755.1 uncultured Candidatus Saccharibacteria bacterium
ACGACGCATAATCATCTCCTCTCAATAAATACCATGTTTTTAACAGGGTATTTTCAAAAACTTGTCTATGTTAGAGTTTTTCGATGATGGTCGAATAGGTCAGTTCGTTTGCCTTGCTACCGATCTCTATGACGTTGCCCTTGGCATACTTGTCGTCGAGCAGCTCTGATGCCAGCTGATCCTCTATAGTGTCTTGTATCAACCTTCGCAGTGGTCTGACGCCGTTTAGCGGGTCATAGCCGTGTTCGAGCAAATAGTCTTTTGCACCTTTAGTCAGATGCACACCGATACCATGTTTTTGCAGCCGTTTCTTTAATTCGTCGATCTGCAGGTCGATGATCTTGAAAATATCTCGTTTGGTGAGCGCTCGGAAAACGATGACTTTGTCGATGCGGTTCAGTAGCTCTGGTCGGAAGGCTTTTTTGAGCCCATCAAGCACTTTTGTCTTGTTCTGTGCATGCAACGCATCGAGGTCATGATAATCGTTGGCACGGTCCGCTTGGAACCCGAGAACAGCTTCTTTTTGCAGTTTATCGGCACCGAGGTTACTGGTCATGATGACAATTGTGTTCGTAAAGTCTATCCTTCGCCCCTTTGCGTCGGTGATATACCCGTCCTCTAACATCTGGAGTAGCATGTTAAATACGTCGGGGTGAGCTTTTTCGACCTCGTCAAACAACACTAGACTGTACGGTTGGCGACGAATCTTGTCAGTTAGCTGGCCACCTTCGTCGTACCCAACATAGCCCGCGGGCGCCCCTACAAGCCGGCTAACGGTGTGGTGTTCGCCGAACTCACTCATGTCGATTTTGACTAGTGCACTCTCGCTGCCAAAGAATTCCCTGGCGAGCACGCGGGCGAGCTCAGTTTTACCGACGCCAGTTGGCCCGAGGAATATAAACGAGCCTATTGGTCTGTTACCTGCGCCGATCCCGCTGCGGTTACGGCGGATCGCTTTTGATACTGCCTCGACTGCCTCTGTCTGGCCAATGACGTGTTTACTCATATTTTTCTCGAGTGCCAGGAGGTATTTTGCCTCACTTTTTATGACGCGCCTGACGGGTACACCGGTCATCCGCGCAACGACTTCTGCAACATCATCGCTCGTGACTTTCATGCGTTTTGCGGTTTTACCGGCCTTCGACAGCTCGGCGAGCTCGTCTTTTATCTGTGAAGCGCGCGTTTTACTGCGAGCTGCTCGTTCGTAATCTTCGGCATCAACTGCTTCGTCTATCCGCGCATTGACGAGCTTTAGCTCTTTTTGCAGTCGTCTCACTTCTGGGCTCGTCTTGCCGCGGTCTACCCTAAGGTGCGCCGCCGTTTCGTCGAGCAGGTCTATCGCCTTGTCGGGCATGAACCTGTCCTGAATGTACCTTTTTGCCAAGTACGCGGTGTCTTCTAGCACTTCGTCGCTATATGAAACGCCGTGAAACTTTTCGTAGTGACCACGCAGCCCGCGCAAGATTGCGATGGTTTCGGGCAGTGTCGCCTCTGGAACCTGGATAGGCTGGAAACGGCGCTCTAGGGCGGCATCTTTTTCGATATGTTTGGTATACTCTGTCGTTGTCGTTGCCCCGATAATCTGTATTTTACCCCTGGAAAGAGCCGGTTTCAAAATGTTTCCGGCGTCCATAGAACCTTCTGCCGAGCCTGCGCCAACTATCAGGTGCAGCTCGTCGATAAACGCAACTGTGCGCTTATCTAGCTCAAGCTCATTCATGACTTTTTTCAGTCGGTCTTCAAACTCACCCCTGTATTTCGTCCCTGCTATCATCGCCGCAAGGTCGAGTATGACGATGCGTTTGTCGAGCAAGCTGTCTGGAACATCCTCCGCAACGATCCGCTGTGCCAATCCTTCGACGATGGCTGTTTTGCCAACGCCAGGCTCGCCGATGAGAACGGGGTTATTTTTGGTGCGTCTATTCAAAATGGTAATAAGCCTGCGGATCTGTTGCTCGCGCCCAACAACAGGGTCGAGCTTACCCGACCGTGCCTGTGCGGTCAGGTCTGTACTGAACGTGTCAAGAACTGACTGTTTTTTGCCAGCCTTTGGTCGACTCGGGCGGCGGCTACCAGGGTGAGCGCCGAGAAAATCATCGTCTGCATCGTCATATTGCTTGCTCAAGAAATTTTCTAGCTCGCGGGTCAGGCCATCGACATTGACTCCGACATGTTTCATAAGCTGTGTTGCCCGCGAGTTTTTCTGGCTGAGTAGGCTGTACAAAATATGCTCTGTACCGCAGTAATCTTGGCCATAATCTTGTGCTATTTCATACGCCATGCGCAGTGTTAGCTTTGCTGTCTCGCTAAAGCCTTTGCCACCACTCGTTATAACGATGTTTTGTGGGTTCATTTTCAGCGCATCTTCGGCCTTTTGCAGTGAAAACCCTGCGTCTTCGAGGATTTTCCCACCCAGACTGCCACTCTGTGCAATAAGCCCGAGCAGCAAGTGCTCCGTCCCAATGTATGCGCTTCCGAGTGCGCGCGCAATAGTGCCAGCATGCGCTAGGCTCATTCTGGCATTTTCTGTCAAATGCCGTGAAAATTCTTGAAAATCTGATGAGTTTGGGTTCATAGTTGTTGCTCCTTTTTAACCTTGCGCTAGAAATCTTGCCAGTAAAGTGTTTTTTCCGTTATACATGCTTGTCATACAGTGCGAATTGAAGTATTTTCTTCGTCTACGCCGACTATACCCATGGACACTTTTACAAAATCTGCATATCAAAGTACTAGCAACCAGTATACAAAAATTAGCACTCTCATGTCAAGAGTGCTAATTAGCCTTTCTTTTTACTACTAAGACTGCGGTAATCTACGTTCAAATGACACTAGGACAAGATGGTTTAGGAATATTTCGATACTAAAACACTCCCTTGGTTTGACCTGTAGGGAGTGTTATTAGTTTCGCTTGAAGTAGCTGACTCGAAAAAATCCGTTGAGTTTTTCGGTGCAGAAATGAATCTGTCGCCAGATGCCTTGGGTTATTTATTCACCGTGCTCTTCGATGGCGTCGAGGAGTGAGCTCTCGAGTGCCTCTTTGCGCTTTAGTTTTGGCTGTTTTGGTAACTCTTTGATAGTTATCTCGCCGTCAACTTCAACAGGGGCAGCAACCTCTGCTTGCTCGGCCTCGATATCTAGCTCGTAGCCAGTTAGCTTGCTTGCAAGTCGCACGTTTTGACCGCCGCGACCGATGGCGATGCTCAGTTGGTCTTCTGGAACGAACACTTTTGCTCGTTTTGCAGCCTCGTCGATAGATACGCGGTTAACTTTGGTTGGGCTTAGGGCCTGCATAATGTACTGTTGTGGCTCGTCGGTCCAAACTACGATATCAATCTTTTCTTGCTCTCCAACTTCGCTAACCACGGCGTTGACACGTGTGCCATGACCGCCGACAAATGTTCCGACTGGGTCAACACCCTGTACGTTGCTCGCAACAGCGATTTTGCTGCGCACGCCTGCTTCTCGGGCGATGCCTTTGATCTCGACTGCGCCTGCGTCCATTTCTGGCACCTCAGAGCGGAACAGTAGCTCCATAAACTCTTTGTTGCCACGGCTAACGACCAGCTGCGGTCCACGTGGGCCACGCTCGACATCTTTCAAAAACACTTTGACGCGCTGGCTAGGATAATATCGTTCACCCTGTATTTGTTCGCTACGTGGCATGATGCCCTGCGCCTTGCCGAGCTCGAGTCGGACGATGTTCCCCTCGACACGGCTGACCATTGCGTTCACGACAGTGCCGATTTTATCCTCGTACTCGGTAAGTACTACTTCGCGCTCTGCCTCACGCAGACGCTGCAATATAACCTGTTTTGCAGTCTGGGCAGCGACGCGGCCAAAGCTCGTAACGACTTGCTCTGACTCGATAAAGTCGCCGACTTTGACAAATTTGTCTAGTTTACGAGCGTCGATGGCTGCAACTTGAGTGTCTGGGTCCTCGACCTTGTTTACGACTTCTTTTTGGATATATGCCGTCACTTCACCGGTGTTTAGGTTCATGTTTACGCGCACTTCTTGCTCGCGGTCGCCGTAATCGCGGCGATATGCTGCAGCAAGTGCCTGCTCGACAACGTCTTTGACTGTGTCTTCGGGCAAGTTTTTTTCCTCGGCGATAGCCTGTATCGCTACAGCCAACTGTTTAAAATCTAAATCCATAGTTTTCTCCGTTCTATGAGTGCGACTGGTGTTTCTAGTGCCAGTCATTGTTTAGTAAAATACTAGGGTAGTTATGAAAAAAGCCGACCCGCTGGCCGACTATCACTCAAGTATAGTATCATAATAAAATATTTGTGGATAGTATTGATAATATCTGTTTCTATGATATAATCTGACTTATGAAAAATAACCCATCTTTTAGAGAACAACTCACCAGCCTCGGAAACTTCCTATTTTGGCGCGACGTTCCAATAATCCGCTACAAACCCGACAATGAGGATCCAGACACAACCCACTATTTCACCCCATTTTTTACGATATCTAACTCAAGAGTTCCAGAAATCTTAATAGATTATTCGAATGGCAGTGATCGTTTTGATGCTACTCAACCAGCATTCGATGCTGAGCACCCGGAGTCAATGACTACAGCCATCCGTGCAGCCGAGGCGTTTGCAGAAATTTCGGTTGTTAAAAAGCTCATTATCCGAGACGGTGATTTAATTAAAGTTGGTACAACAGACGCAATAAACAATGGATTTATGAGCGACCTAATCGTTACGGGTGGCAATTTAGTCGACCATGCACCTGCTTTAAGGCAAATCACCAGGGAAGCTATTTGGTCATTTAGTACGCCGAAAATCATCCCTCTGTTTGAGCAGCCCAATCTCAACTAGAAATACTTCCCGTCCAATCCGCAGACGGGGCGTGTGCTACAATGGCGGTTATGAGAAAATCTGTTACACGCCTATTTACCCAGTTTCAACCAGACCACTACACGCTAGAGATCGACCTCGATGAGTCGGGTTTGCGCTTCGCTGGCCGCGTCGTCATAACAGGGCGCAAAGTAGGCAGGCCGAGCAAACGACTAACCTTTCATGCCAATGGACTGAAAGTCACCTCTGGTAAAATTAGCTTCCACGGTAAAAAAGGTGTCGAGGACCGTACTGTCACGCGCCTGAACTTGCAAAAATCAATGCATGAGGTCCGACTTCATACTGAAGGTTTGCTCTACCCTGGCGAATACACGGTCGAAATGACGTTCGAAGCCCCCATCAACCGCGGCATGACCGGCATATACCCTTGCTTTTTCAAAGATGGTACCGATGAAAAGAAACTGTTTGCCACCCAGTTTGAAAGTCACCATGCACGCGAGGCGTTTCCTTGCGTCGATGAGCCCGAGGCAAAAGCAACGTTTGACCTGACACTGACAACTGCAGAGGGTATAGAAGTTTTGTCGAACACCCCGATAAAAAACCAAACAACGAACTCAGCGCGCCTCACGACCACTTTTGAACGTACACCACGCATGTCAACCTACCTTCTCGCGTTTGTCACCGGCGAGCTCAACCGTAAAACCGCACACACAAAATCTGGTGTTGAAGTCAGCACATGGGCAACCGTAGCACAGCCAGTCAGCAGCCTCAACTTTGCGCTTGATGTTGCCGTCAAAAGTATCGAGTATTTTGAAGATTATTTCGGTGTGCCCTACCCCTTGGCAAAATCTGACCACGTCGCATTACCCGACTTTAGTAGTGGTGCCATGGAAAACTGGGGGCTCATTACCTACCGCGAACGCGTCTTGCTCGCTTACGACGGCGACACGGGCCAAAGCACCAAAGAGCAGATTGCCCTAGTCGTTGCCCACGAGACCAGTCACCAATGGTTCGGCAACCTCGTCACGATGCGCTGGTGGAACGACCTGTGGCTGAACGAAAGTTTTGCCAACATGATGGAATACCAATGCATCGATAGCTTTTTCCCAGAGTGGCACGTTTGGGATAGTTTTGTCGCGGGCGAAGGTTTGAGTGCCTTTCGACGCGATGCAACCTACGGGGTACAAGCCGTTAGGACCGATGTACACCACCCAGACGAGATAAGCTCGCTGTTCGACCCGTCTATCGTGTACGCCAAAGGTGGCCGACTACTATATATGCTCAAAAACTACATCGGCGACGATGCATTTCGCCGTGGCCTGACCGCTTATTTCAACAAACACGCCTATGGCAATACGACTGGCGATGACTTGTGGGCGGCGCTTTCCGAGGCCAGCGGTAAAGACGTTGGGGCATTTATGACGCCGTGGTTGACACGTTCTGGTTTTCCGATGCTAACCGTTGGCCAAGAATATGATGGGGATAATACCCTAATCATTAGCCAGCAGCAGTTCCTCGACGACCCGACGAAAGCCGACGTTACACGGGTCTGGCCTGTTCCACTTTTTGCCTCGGCTACGCTTCAACTGAGAGGTGAAAAACAAAATGAAGTTGAGCCAACAGAGATAATTACATCATCCCAGGTAAAATACAGTCTGAAGCAGTCTGCTCCAGTTCTACTAAACACCGCATCACGCGGCCATTATTTGGTACGGTACACTTCCGAGTCAACACTGCCGTTTATACGTGAGCAGATACGCACCCAAACGTTGTCAGAAGCCGACCGTTTAATGGCACTGAACGCCGCAAGTATGTTTGCACGGGCTGGCTATGATAATTTTGCGAGCGCGCTCAGTTTGCTTTCTGCTTATGAAAACGAAACGAGCGAACCCGTCTGGGATATGATGGCGCTAATCGTCGGCGAATCCAGACGATTCATCGACCTAGACAGTACGCTTGAAACCGCATTAAAAAAATTGAGCGACGAGCTTGCCAGCAAACAAATAGCCCGTCTCGGCTGGAATGAAAAACCAGGCGAATCAAGTGCCGACCAGAAACTCCGTGGGCTAGTCATCAGCCTAGGGCTATACGCCGAAGACCAGACGCTCGTGAAGCACGCAACCGACATGTTCTATGCCGCCAAAGACGATGCCATAAAACTCCCTGCCGAACTCCGCGGTCTGATTATGGTGGTACCGATACGTGCAGGTGACGATGTTGCTTTCGAGTACCTGCTAGACCTCCACGACGCAACGCAAAATAGCGATATGAAAAATGACGTCGCCGATGCACTTACCAGTACGCGGAGCGGCGAGCGTGCCGAGCGGCTACTAGGACGTTTAAAAAATGCCGACCTTATCAAACCGCAGGATGCGGACCGTTGGCTTGTTAGTTTGCTGCGCAACCGCTACACGCGGAGTGTTGCCTGGCAATGGATGGTCGACAACTGGGACTGGCTCGAGGAAACCTATAAACACGATAAATCGTACGATTATTTGCCACGCTACGCCGCAAGCTGCGTCAACACTGCAGAATACCAACAAAAGTTTGACGACCTGTTCCTGAGTAAAATCGACCAGCCACTTTTGAAGCGCAATATCGAGCTCGGCCGTGAGGAAATAGCTACCCGCGTCGCCTGGCTAGCCCGCGACCTGGCTAGCGTACAGACGTATTTCAAAGCTGATCGATAACCGCTTCAATGGTATAGTTTTCACCAAAAACCTCGACCGCGCCGAGACAAAATTCGCCTTCGTACGAATGCGCAGTCACGTACAGCTGAGCGGCGAATTGCATCTGCTGGAGCTTCTTGGGTGTGATGTAATCTAGCCCCCTACCCTGCGCTGTTGTTTTGCGGTATTTGACTTCAAAAAATACAAGTGGCTGCTTCAAAAGGCCAAAACGTGACCGTTTCTGCGCGACGATGTCTATCTCGGCCCGAGCATGTCGCCAGTTTAGCTCAATGATTTTATAGCCAAGAGTTTCGAGGTACGTTGCGGCCACTTTTTCCGCCTCGTGCCCTGTCGCATAGTTAGTCATAGCAACCGCGTCTTCCTTATCATCTTAAACACATTGTAACACTCCAGAAGATCCTTCGCCCCGTACTCTCAACCTGTACTCAGCCATACCAGAAACAATTCGCCGAAGGCGATTATAACTAAACATGGCCATGTGGAGGCTTCCGGATCGATATATTGTCCGTTATCACAACTACCGAAAGGCGATGCGAGCTGTCTGACGAACCACATGTATGCCAATAGCATGCAGATGGTGAGGAGTTCTCGCATCGGTTGTGATAGACGACAGCATTCGACCGAAAGCCGGAGCTTTTGGCCAGAGCCTTTTGCTTACTTTTCTGCGGCAGGAAAAGTAAGTCGGCATGTGCGGCCGAGACCGCACATTTACGCGTAATCACCTGTCGACTACACAATCGGTGAAATCAAGCAGGTAACAACGCAGCGATCGGCTTGAATGATTTGCGGTGTTCAGGGGTTGTACCGTGTTTTTGGAGTGCCGCCATATGCACAGCCGTGCCATACCCCACATGCTTTTCAAAACCATACTCGGGGTACACCGCACTCAGCTCAGTCATATACTGATCCCTCGCTACTTTCGCGGCAATAGACGCCGCGCTAACCGCTGGCACAGACCCGTCTGCCCTAATAACCGCCGAAACGTTATCGGTCTTCAGACCAGTTACGTTCTGAAAGTAGTTAAAACTCCCGTCGATAATAATCTCGTCGTAGTCTGCTCCTTGCGCATGCAGGTCTTTAACCGCTCTAAGCATAGCGAGCTGCACCGATTTCGTCATGCCGAGTTGATCAACTTCGGCAGACGTGACCCAGCCGAGACCAACCGTCGCGTGCGCCGTAATTTCGCGGTCAAGCAGTTCCCTCTGTTTTTTACTGAGTTTTTTACTATCATCCAGCCCTTCAATAGACTCAAGCAACACGACCGCTCCCGCCACTAACGGCCCCGCCCAACAGCCACGTCCAACTTCGTCAATCCCAACAAGCGCAGTACTCATCCACCAAGTATACAACCATAGTATCCCAACGCTTCAGTTAATACTCAGACTCTAGGTATTTAATTGCGTTTAGTACAGACAAAACGAAAGGACAACCAGTGAATACTATCTCCCGCGGAATCCGCAATGCATTTCGCAACATGATCCGCACCGGGTCGATCGTGGTAATACTCGGCCTGAGTATTGGGCTCATCGTCGCGATGCTCGCAGCTCGACAAGCAGTCGACAGCAAAATAGAAACGGTAAAAAGCTCTGTCGGGAACACCATCAGTATTTCTCCGGCAGGTGCGCGTGGTTTTGAAGGTGGAGGCGAAGCTTTAACAGACGAATTATTAAATAAAGTTGCCACAACCAGCCACGTTACAAGTGTGACAAAAACGCTCAATGACCGATTGACAACAGACCAAACAAATCTAAAATCGGCCATCGAACCAGGCTCACTTGGGCAACGTGGTGCGTCAACATCCGGCATTTCGATCATGGCGGCACCGCCCGACGCAGGCTCTGCACCGGCAAGCCAGTCCTCAACAAGCTCAAGCGGTAGCACGACAACAACTACTCGTACCTTCACTATGCCCATAACCATTACAGGTACAACCGACTCATCAAACGCCACAACGTATGGTGGTAGTACGCTTACTTGGAAAAGCGGAAAAGCTTTTGACGTGTCAAAAGACGAAAATGTTGCTGTTCTCGGCTCGAACATCGCGACTAAAAACAACCTAACTGTCGGATCGACTTTCACCGCATATAACACAACCATTACTGTTGTCGGCATATATGACGCCGGAAATACGTTTGCAAACAACGGCGTGTTTACGTCACTATCTGCATTACAACGCTTATCAGGCCAAACAGGCAGCATCTCGAGTGCTATTGCGACCGTTGATTCCCTCGACAATCTCAGCGCTGCAACCACCGCAGTAAAAACAGCTCTTGGCAGCAAAGCAGATGTAACGAGTAGCCAAGAAACGGCAAATACCACTGTTAAACCACTTGAAAGCGTACGTACAATAGCACTCTTTAGCTTACTCGGCGCCGTTGGTGCAGGTGGCATCATCATTCTCATGACCATGATGATGATCGTTCGCGAACGACGACGAGAGATCGGCGTTATGAAAGCGATCGGCTCATCAAATGTAGGCATCGTCAAACAGTTTGTCGTAGAAGCATTAACACTCACGGTACTTGGACTAGTCGTTGGGTTTGGTATCGGCATTGCGGCCGCCACACCACTCACGAATACACTCATCACAAACTCATCCTCTTCGACACAATCAACCGGTCCAATTGGCCCAGGCGGGCCAGGCATGCGAGCATTTGGCGCACAAAGCCGTGACACTTTACGTAACATCAAAGCATCAGTCGGCGGAAAGACCTTAGGTCTCGGCATACTAGCAGCCTTTGCAATTGCGATACTTGGCAGTGCCATTCCAGCTTACTCTATCAGTAAAATTAAGCCTGCAGAGGCGATGAGGAACGAATAATGCTAACCGTATCAAACGTCACAAAATCCTTTCAACAAGCCAGCAAAATAGTTACCGCCGTCGACGATGTAACCTTTAGTGTCCCCAGTGGAAAATTCGCTGCCATCATCGGACGAAGCGGTAGCGGCAAAAGCACGCTGCTCGGACTACTTGGCGCCCTCGATAGCCCGACATCTGGCTCTATCGTCATCGACGACCAAGATATTACAAAAATCCACGACCACGCACTTATTGACTATCGCCGAAACAAAATTGGTTTTGTATTTCAAAATTACAACTTGGTTCCAAACCTCAGTGCGCTCGAAAACGTCATGTTACCCATGGAGTTTGCAGGTATTGCTAAACCAAAGCGAATAACTCGTGCCAAAAATTTACTCCGCCAAGTCGGTATAGAGGGCGACACCGTTAACAGACGACCCGGCAAAATGTCAGGTGGCGAGCAACAACGCGTTTCTATCGCCCGAGCACTCGCCAACAAACCTAGCCTCGTCCTGGCTGATGAGCCGACCGGAAACCTCGATAGCGAAAACGGTCAAATGATATTCGATCTACTACACCAACTAGCCAAGAGCGAGAAAACAACCATCGTGGTCGTCACACATGACCTCGAAATCGCCGGTAAGGCCGACAAAACATTCCGTCTGCTCGACGGCAAATTACAGAAATAGAAGCGGCAAGTCCGTCGACAAATACGTATATATTGAAAAATATGCTATAATATAGGTAATGTATAGACCGGAGAATGGTGCTTTCCCGTTTCTTTGGCACACCCCTGAAAAAACGGTGGCGCCTTCCGTTGAGGTCGATGTCATGCGAGAAGATCCTCATAGTGGCAAACTCGCGCCAAACCCGATCTTCATGATCCCAGCTACCGAGACGTACGGAAGGTTTGATCCTGTAGAATACCTATTTAACAACCCAACATACAATAACAGCACACTTGAGGATAGACAGAGACTTGTAGCTGAGCTCGAGGCTATGCGCCGTGAGCCCAACGTTAGCGAGAGCGTTGCCGGCGTATTTGGTTTTGGAGAGTTACACAACTGGCTCGTACAGCCTGTTTTTGACCCAAAACTCTCGATAAGACAGAACGCGGTTTATACCCCGCGTATAGAGCAGTATCGTCGTGATGGGGCAAAACTGATCAGTACAGAAAGCCCAGATGGAAGTGAATATGAAAAAGATCAGCATAGGGTTTGGGAGCTTCCCAATGTTCTTGCTAGAAGCCAGGAAGCGGCGGCAGGTTTCATGGCTACTTATGCCGTCAATTTTCCTCTCCTAACTCAAGCTGTAACTACACAGCTCGATATATTGGAGCAACAAATGGGGATCAACGTATCTGAGTACATCAGAGCCGAGGGACGTAAGCTACCTGATGGTCAACAAATAGCACTTGATGATTCACGCTCGCTATACCGCGACGTTACAAATGCTAGTCGGTTAGCAGAATCGGTCGCTACCCTGCCTCTCTCCCCGGTATCCACGGGAGATGGTCGTGATATATCTTTTCGAGATGCGACACAGTCGCGCTTTGTGCATAAAGGACAAGACCCGCAGTCAATGACACTAGGCGAAAAGCCCGTGATACTAACAGGTAGGAACGGCGGCGGTAAGACGTTTGCACTTGAGGCTTTCCAACAGGCCATTTCCAGCGGACGTACTATAGGTAGTGCTTCCGTAGGGTCAGCGCACATCCCGCCCGTACAACACATGATTTCGCTCGAACGTCCCAACAGTGGTGTCAACGGCCTGAGCGCGGCTGGTCAAGACTTTAGGCAATGGGGCGATACGCTCATGGCCGTCGAGACAGCGCGCACCAAAACACCAGAAGGCTTAGTGGTCGTCTTTGGCGACGAGCCATTGTCTGGAACCGATGCTGAAGGCCAACAGGTCATACTTAGCCGCTTGCTTGGACGACTGGCAGAGCTTGGGGCCAGGGTTATCATTACGACACACACGGATCTTTCTGGCATAGTCGATTCGGGGATAGTTGACGCGTACAACGTTCATATTGATGGTAAAAAACATGTTATCGAGCGCGGCATCGGTACGAGCGATGCCTTTGCTGAGGCGAGACGTCAGGGGTTCGATGAGGTCATAATTTTACGGGCCGAGGCTTTAGCTGCAGGCGGAGAGCTCGATCTTACTGAAGTAGTTGAACAACAAAATACGACCATGACGCCAGCCGAGTATTATGGGGCAAACGGTAAACCAGTCGGCCTGACCTGGTTCTATAACCACAAACCAGCGGAGCCGGAGCGGCGCCGTCGGGACACAGGGCTATATATATCAGACAAGGAATATTTTGATACGTGGTCGCTGCGAGCGCCAGAACTGATACCAAAATATGGCGCGAATGTGACATTTGGTAAAGATGGAATATTCGGGTATGTTGATGACGCATCATATTATGTCTCCAGTATTCTACGCGGCCTCATGGAAAATAGCGGCACCGCTTCGCTAGATGTCTTAGAGAAACGACAAGATTTTTTCGATCGGGCTGCATACTATGAACAGCTAGCAGCGCTTCGCCTAGAGTTGGATGATTTTAGAGAGCTCGTCTTTTCTTTGTCCTCAGAACGGTATGTATACAAAGATGACAGAGTGCCCAGAGAGCTGGCATTGCCTCTTCTGAATTTACCCGAAACATTCAGTACCATTGCGGATGATATAGGAGCGCATACGGGTGATTTGCTCAAGAGCACAGCTGAGCGAATTCGCAATGCTCATTTGCACGATATGTACAATCAGCAGATAGTACAAACGCTATGTGCTATCGTCGATGCTGCCGGTACCGATAGAGCGCGTAAGTTTGCGCATGCCTATAGAGATCTTTTTCTAAAAATCCAAGCGCTGTACACTCCCCTAAGAGACGAAAATGAGTTTAACCAAGACGACGACTACTCAAAACGCCATGGCATAAAGATACCGGTTGATCCAACCTTACGCGATGAATTCTATGCGCTGAGAAACCTCGTGCATGAACATACATTGTCGAAACTTTCAAAAAAAGAGCGCAAAGATAAAGCGTATTCCAACAGGTATGATCATATGATGCAAGCTCTTGATCAGATTTTTTATAGCTTCTCATTAGATGATTTTTTCGATAATAACAGAGATAGGTTCAAGCCTAAAAAGCAGATTGGCTACAATGGGCTGAGAGAGCTGTATTCGTTTCTGTCCTCATCTCACAAAGGTCCACTTAGCTGTTTATGCGAATTTATTAAAGACGAGACGACATTTGATGTGAAGGCACTACCGCAGTTTGCTGACGACATAGAATCGCTGTATAGAGCAGGCCTAGAAGCAGAATATAACTCGCTAGTCACTTCGTCACCAAAGGCCCTGTCTGTGCTACGATTTGTCGCCTGGGATCATCGTCCCGTCGATAGTATCGCGGCACATTTTGATGCTATCGGTGGTGCGATCGGTGCTGATCTCGCACGGTATTTTGACACTGCGATTCGTTCGTTTTTTGATGGTAATTCTCAAGGTAAAAGTTACGGCGAGTTTGTAAAAGATAACAAAAAGCGTATAACCCACGATCCGTCAGTTGCAAACCTGCGGTTCGATAAACTTTTTGGCAGTTATTATAGTCGTCAGAGACCTGTAACACCGTACTCAGAGACCGAGCATCTCGTAGGATTACTCGAAGTAGCCTCTACGATTACAAATAATGGTTATGCAAAATGGGTGCGTTCTGACAGTGTCCATATAGAACAAGCACGCAATGTTGACCATCCGGAACATAAACATTCAGATGTCACCTACCCGCAAGGCGGGATTGACGTGATTTCTGGTTCAAATATGAGTGGCAAAACAACACTACTACGAGCACTCTATGCTAACCATGCACTGGCACAGTCGATTGGGCTAGTTCCGAGTGCTAGTATGTCCTCTCCGCTATACGAACATGTCATTTTTGCTGACAGACCAAAGCACGAGACCGGTAAGGGGTTGAGTTCGTTCGATAAAGACATCGAGTACTGGAAAGGAATTACCGAAAAACTACGAGATGCGGCGCCATCCATCGTCTTTGTTGACGAGCCATTCTCGACGACCTCGTCGCATTACCAGGAGAATTTAATGCTGGCATCGCTAGAATGGCTAGCTCGGCGTGGCCATCGTGTTGTCGTTGCGACACACAATCACGAAGCGGTTCGTCGACTACAAAAATCGGCCTCTGACCCAAATACAAGAGTTGATGTGACATTTCGGCACTTTGGCACCGAAATGGTTGAGGGAGAAATACGGTTTACCCACGACTTGCTCGACGGGTCAGCAGGGTCAGAAGCAGTAGCGGTCGCTCGCCTACTCGGTGGTGAGGCGCTTGCTCGGTTGCTCGCTTAGGCGCTCAAGCTGAGATGTGAGCAAGTCAATAAGCGCAAGATCATCGATGGGGGTTGTTATGCCCAGACCTTTGGTTAAGTCATCTAATGCAGCGACCGATGTGGTCGTTTATAAGCATTGGTTAATGATGACCGCAGGAGAAGGGTCACCGAAAGAATTCGAATTTTTGTCGACACAAGGTTATCGCGGACCTCATCAAGTCAAGCCTCAGGGTAGGTTAGGGTTGATAGGATAGGCCGTGATAGGCTCCATTTTGTTTAGTTGTGGTAACTTACAGTTTAGGACGCCTACCTTTTTTAGCTCTAGGAATGTTGCGAAGGTGGTGGATGAGTACGTATTTTTTGCTATTTACTGTTTCGATGCTATAGTTTTTTAATGGCCACGATGTCAGAGTATGCGAAACAACTACCGTCGGAATATGCTGAGCTAAAAGTGCATGCTCTAGAAACACGGAACGACCTGCCCTACTCGCTTGCTTCGCTAAGACTCCCGTGCTACCGAAACTGTTTTATGCCCCTCGGCTCTTTCCTGGAAACTCCTATTGATGACACCCTTGCGCGCATAAACAGCGATCGATATTGGTTACAATTTCTGCCCAGCAACCCAATCGACCCTCGTATCACGCACCACGATATCCCCCGGTCAGAACTAGATGACTTTATCCGTGCAAATCTACCAAACTCGATCGGTCAGTATACGCTGCATCTTTCAGAATTTGCCGATAACATTTGTGGCGGTAATATTGTAGTCGACCCATCGGGTGCGGTGCTCGCAGAGTTCTCCGAGGGTATGCAGACCAAAGTTTCGGCTGATAACTTGAACCCTGATTTTACCGCCATAAGTCTCCCTGGCAACAGTGGTATGCACTACTCTTTTCAGGACGAAAAGCTGCGTCGACACATATGGAACCTGGTTCGACACGTCAGAGAGTTGCCCGGGTACTATGAGTTCACCGTTTTAAAAGAAAAAACAGCAGAACGACCTATTTTTATTGACGCACGCCTAACTAACCCAATCTACCGACTACCTGGTACATTTTTCGCAGCATAACGTATAGCAGAAATACTACCCCAGCACCGAGTGTGTTCGCGACAAGGTCGTACGAAGTGTCGGCAAGGCCATGTGGCATATGCCCCGCCTTGAAAAAAACGAATTCAAACAGCTCGTTTGCCACCCCCAGCGCACTAACAAGTGCATACAGCGTCGTCGCCTCGACCCACCAACTGCTTTGCCACTTTTTAACAAGTTTTATATACAACCATAGTAGCCCCGAAAACACTCCACCACCTATAAAATGAGTCACAAACTGTGTCTGCATACCATCGATACGTGGCGAGGGCAAATACCACGACACAAAAAATACCAGGCAGGCCACCATGAGCAGCCAACGATACTTAGCGCCTGCGCGCAGCAAGATAGGTGCAAGTACAAAAACTAAGGCTGGCACAGTCACTGAAACAATGGTGAAAAGCATATCGTTTAGTATATACATTTTTGATAGCCTGTGGTAATTCTTTGTGATGATAATACACGTTTGCAAATATATAGAAAAATCCCAGGTTTTCACCTGGGATGTATGTTCTAACAGATAGCTGTTTTACTGCATTATTTTTCAGCAGCTTGGTGTGCTGCTTCAACTGCTGCAGCTTTTGCTTCAAGCTCGGCGTCTTCAGCGGCCTTTTCGGCTGCTTTAGCTTCGGCCTCTGCTGCGACTGCAGCTTTGGCTTCTTCTTCGGCCTGCTCTGCAGCAACATCGCGGACGTCATTGACAGCCTGTCGGTCAAAATCGACGCCGGTCAGACGAGCAGATTTACCAGTCAGCTTGCGCATGTAGCTCAAGTTGTTGCGGCGTACTTTGCTACGTTTGGTAACCTCTACCTTTAGCACCAGTGGGCTGTGTAGCAAAAAGCTTTTCTCGACACCGATACCGCTGGCGATGCGACGAACGGTAATACGGCTCGTGTGGCTATCTTTGCGGTCACAGCGAATAACGAGACCCTGAAAGATCTGAACGCGCTCTTTGGTGCCTTCTTTAATTTTTTGGTGCACTTTCACGGTATCTCCGGAACGCACGTCAACGACGGCACCCTTTTTAAACGACGCTTCAAGATCACTTATGTAAGTCATATCTGTTAGATTCTACAGTAATACGCAGTAATAATCAAGGTTTTTATGCCACTCTGTTTTGCTCAATGAATGCGAGCGTCCTGCGCAGTGTCTGTCGTATTGACCCAAGTGTTTCAGTAGGGCTAAACGTCACGCTAAAGTTTCGGTACTCTTCAGGAGTATTCGAGGTGTTAAAGTCTGGAGAACTCCATATTGGATTAACTACAGAGAGAAGACCGAGATTTCCCTGTAGTTCTGCATATGCAACCCCTAATTGAACCGAGCTTAATCTATCTGGAAAACAAAAGACTATCTCTTCGAGCCCGCATGCCACCATCGAATCATCGTGTGTTTTTTCGTCTGGATGCATAACAGTAATGACATCGCCTAGAGTTGATTCTGAGTCACTGATCGAACTATTGCCTGGGAAGTCTATGCTGAATCGCCTGTATTCTTCTGGGCTAATTAGTGGGTTTGAGGCATATGGGTATCCTGTGGGATTTATTAGCTTTGCTCCGCCCGCAAGTCTAAGGAAAATATCAAAGTATACGGCATCAGCTAAATCTGGTGTAAATCTGTCCGGGAGTGTGAAACCCATATGGAATAATCCGCCGTTAGGCATAGTGTCCTCAGAGTCGTAAGGATAAGATTCGGACATATCTTTACTATTATACTCTTTTTCGAGTTTTATGTCAAATTATTGTTTATAGTTTACAAACCTCATGTACTATTTCGTTGCCTTAGATCAGATAATCCAAGTTTTTCTACTATAGATTCAATCCACTTAGCATTTTCTGTTCGTACTTGTCGAGTTCTCATTGCAGCTATTTCCTCAGGTAGTGTAGGGCTACCGGTACGGACATGAGCATACGCACCCACCGCCATTCTTATCTGGTCAGCGACATTTGTTCCGTCAACTAGGGCCAGTCCAGCAAGTCCTCGAAATTGTGCTTCTGACAAACCAAATAATGTTTGAACATTTCCACTGATAACACGCTCATGTTGCATATAAAATCCTATTTTAACTGATAATCTCAATATTAAACTCAGGGCAACAATCTGACAATGGAAAATGGCAACAAATATATGACAATATATTAGCCGATGACACGAGAGATTTCTTCTAGAGTCGTGCGGCCTGCAACAACGTGCAAAATGGCGTCTTGTTCCATGGTACGCATGCCGCTAGCGATAGCCGCCGCTTCTATTTCCTGCGCCGAAAGCACATGATCGTGACTTTCAAGCAGTGTTCGGATGTCGCCAGTCATACGGAACTGTTCTCGTATGGCAATTTGGCCGCGGTATCCATAGGGGTTTTCGGGCGAGCTGCCGGGCTTATACAGCGTCAAACCATCAAGATTCGGGCGCTCAGTACCAGGAGGCAAGGTTTCGATGACGCTCCGTATCAGTGTTAACTCTGCCTCACTCGGTTGGTACGGCTGTTTTGTCTCGTCATCGAGCTGGCGGATGAGCCGCTGCGCCATGACGAGTCGGATGGCAGAAACAAACAATGGATTTTGGCCGATGATATCGGCAAGCCTGGTCAGTGCCGCACTGGCGGAAGATGCATGGAACGTACACATGACCAAATGGCCCGTCATACTCGCCTGCAGCGCCGTGCGAGCCGTGTCATTGTCGCGTATTTCGCCCACCATAACAATGTCTGGGTCGAGCCGCAGTACTGCTCGTAGCTTGCTCGCAAAACTTGCGTCGTCACCCTGTTCGCTACTACGAACCGTGATCTGGGTAATGCCGTCAAACTGGTATTCGACCGGGTCTTCGATGGTGATGATTTTACGTTCATCGCTCGCAAGGCTATTGAGCATAGAATATAACGTAGTTGTTTTACCAGAGCCTGTCGGACCAACGACCATGACGAGTCCGCTCGGCTTGGAAATAATATCGTCAACCACAGACCGTTGATCAGAGCTCAGCCCCAATCTGTCAAGGTTGTACATATTTCTGTCCATGTTAAATAAACGCATAACGACGTCCATGCTGTTTATGGTCGGAACAGTTTCTACGCGTAGGTTGACATTGACCTGTGTGCCATCGGCCATCTGCACCTGCTGTGCGATATGTCCTTGCTGCGCATCGGTTGCGTTAGTACTGACATTTGCGGCACTGGCGATAGCAGATATGAGCATGCGGTAGCTGTCTGGAGACAACTCGGCGATGGGGTGCAGGACACCATCAATACGTAGGCGCACGCGGGCACCATTTGGCAACGTTTCGATATGAATGTCGCTTGCACCAAGTCTATGAGCCTGGTCAACCAGGTATGCCAATTTGTCGTCGGCCCGAACGTCTTCGAGCGATGCAGACACGGTTTTGATCAGCTCATCTCGGCCTGCATTGTTTATTTCGATATTTTGGTACACCACCTGTTTTGGCGGGTCGTACAGCAGCATATAGTCGCGAAAACCAGCCTCAGAAATGAGCGTAAACACTACCTTTTGGTCGGTAAAATGGTTGACGAGGCTCGTCATAGTTTGCTGAGATGTTGTTGTGGTTATGCCGAACTGTATATTGCTCTGGTCGGCGTACAGCGGGATGATACGGTACTGTCGCATCTGGTCGATGCTAATGATATCCGTAAAAAGCTGCTTGTTAGTGGTCAGCGACGTGTCGGTATAGTCTATGCCCAATATTTCGGCACGTCGTTCAGTCGACCGTTCGTCGTCAAATCTGGCGTCTTGGCTCATATGGCATTAGTATACCTGCTTATGGTTACCATGATCAATAGAAGTGGCGGGAATATTTACAGTCGAACACCTGAGTCATTTCTTATTAGTTTTCGGTTTTGATGATTTTAAGGCACTAAAAATCATGCCACCCTGCATCAAACCGCCGCATGGTATAGTTTCTATATGCGACAAATTGTCCTATTAGCCCATGATATCCGCAGCACACACAATGTCGGTGCACTGCTGCGTACTGCAGAATGCCTAGGGGTTGAGCATGTGTATTTTACAGGATATACGCCGTACCCTACAGCCCAGGATGACGAACGGTTGCCGCATATCGCCGCAAAACTTTCTGCCCAAATACACAAAACCGCCCTCGGCGCAGAAGACCTCGTCGGGTGGAGTCATGCAGATGACGTCAATGGTTTGATAGCAACGCTTAAAAATGATGATTTTACCCTAGCCGCTCTTGAGCAATCCGAAAAGAGCATTGTGCTTGCTAGCTATAAACCAGCGGAAAAAATCGCTCTTTTGATAGGCCGCGAGGTCGAAGGCATCGACCCGTCATTGTTGCAACTCGCAGACGTTACGCTCGAAATCCCCCAATTCGGCAAAAAAGAATCACTCAACGTCGTTCAAGCTACTGCCATCGCCCTGTACGAGCTCGGCAAGAGCTAAGAGATATGAGTTGAGAGTTACGAGTGAAAACTACGTCACTTCGTGACGAATTTAAAGATACTTCATTTCCCACGCTGTCATCC
>CAZLLY010000014.1:0-9178 GCA_964560755.1 uncultured Candidatus Saccharibacteria bacterium
GCAGAGGCCTTTTAAGCCTCGTGTCGTGAGTTCGAGTCTCACTGGGCCCTCCAAGTTTCGTAAATTCGAAAAACCTCGTCTGCGCGACGGGGTTTTTACTTTGGCGCTATTACCTAATTCAATAAAAGACCGCAGTGCTATACTTCATATATGGACAATGAGCGAGTAGATGTCATTAATGAAGATGGTGACATTATCGAAACCGTACTCAAAACCGACGCGCACAAAACAGGGGCGCTTCATAAAACGGTTATTGGCTGCCTGAGATACGGCGATGACTGGGCACTTGTGACCCAGGCGGCAGACAGACAAGATGCCGGTCAGCTCGTTAACCCTGTCGGTGGGCATGTTGCATCCGGTGAAGACACTATTTCGGCGCTCCTACGCGAATCATCGGAGGAAATCGGCGCAAAAAACATCAAATACAGCTACGTCGGTCAGGCTGTCTACCACAGATCTGTTATCAGTCGTGACGAAAACCATCTGTTTGTTGTTTTCGACATCACGACCGAGGATCAAATAGTGTTAGGTAGTGAGGCGGTATCGATAGAGCGGTTTACTCCTACTGAACTCAAAAATGCCCTCAAACAAACACCTAAGAAGTTTGGCGATGCGTTTCATTTTGTTCTGCGATCGTTTTACCCAGAGTATTTGTCATAGCGTGAAAAGACGATAGCTACAGCGGCCACCCAGGCGACACTTGCCGCCCAACCAGCCACTATGTCTGTCGGATAATGTACGCCTAAGTACAGCCGAGAAAACCCGATGACAAACACATACAGCACTCCTAGAATGATCGCCGCTTTACGCCACCGCGTGTACCAAAGGATGACGACTAAACTCGCCGCGAGCGACGCACTTGCCATCGCATGCCCACTTGGGAATGAAAATGTCTGTTCTGAAACGAGCTGTTGCCAAACGTCTGGCCGAGCTCGAGAAAAAATCGACTTAAGCAAAAGGTTCAAAACTGATGAGCCACCGACGCCAACGATCAATATTGCCGCCTGTTTCCAGCCATGTTGTTGCCAAAAGTACACGGCGAGGCCGATAGTTGCTACTGGCACCGTTATGACACCCCCAAACTGTGTCAAAAACACCATAACGTGGTCGAGCCATGGTGTTGAAAGTCCACGAACTGCGACTAGCACCCGGTGGTCAAGCGCAATCGTTTCGTTTTCATGTACTTCCTTGGCTATCCACACAAACAATACACTTGTGGCGACACCAATTACAAACGCAAACAAAGCCGCCATATGCACTCTATGCCGCGCTACGTCACGCGGTGATTTGTTGTGACGTGTAGCTCCCGACATGGCTATTTCTTGTGTTTTTCTTCGCTACTGGGGCGGTTGGTAATGAGTACAAATAGCAGGCTAAAAAATGCGCCCGCGAGTATCACGGCAGTGCGCAGATTGGTTAGCGTATGCCATACATCTTGATCGGTTATCTGCGTCTGAATGTTACTCGGCAGCAACGGGATAACTAACAGTGCAAGTAGGATTCCCGTCGCAAGTGCAGGCAGAAAATTGACCATTTGTTTGCTACCACTCACCGTTTTCCTGGTAAATAGTAATGCGAGTAATAGCGGCGTCACTAACAGCCCGAGTTTGACCCATTGTTCGGTAACGAGCGGTGAAGCACCTGCAAACTGCGTCAGAAAATCTGTCACATCAGATGCGACATATGTCCCGAGGACACTCCCGAGACACAAGCTCAAAAACGCGATGGCCCCATGTGACCGTAGCACCAACATGAGTAACAGCGGCGCAGCTATCAGAGCGCAGAGTATTGCAATAGGAAGCATAAGCATACTATACCACGAGAATACCGTACGAGTCCTCGCAGTACCCTCTGCGGATAAGCATTTTACTAGTCATAACGAGCAAGGTACTACAAAGAAACCTGTACACCAGGCGCTAACCCCGCGCGCAGTGCTTCGCCGGCTGCGAGCTCAACCACATATTTTGTGCTCGCATCGCCACAGTACTGCTGCGGATAGGTGTCAGGGTTAACATTTGACTCAACATAGGTAACTTTTTTGGCACTATCGAGCCAAACGATATCTATCGGAAATTGCATATTTTTCATCAACATACACTGCGACGCAACCTGGTCGAAAACAAACACCATCCCCTGATCACTCGGCATACTACTACGCCCACCAAGCCCCTGCCGCTGCTGTTCGGGGGTGCTCGAAATGTCGAGTGTAAAGCTGCGCGCTCCAACCGTAAGCGTCGCCGTCGGACGCATACGCATAAAAAACGGTAGCGTGAGTAGTATCATGCAACAGAGTATGGCTATAAGTAGCTTTGTTCTAGCTCTCATCCTCTAGACCAAATGTATTTTTGACTGCCTGGACCAACTCGCGAGCCTTTGCATTTAAATCGCCCTTTACCATTGTCTTACCGAGTTTCATAATCTTCAAAATGCGACGACCGCTTTCTATGCTATCACCCGCACCAAACCGACACATGATAAGCATCGTGTCGTCAGTCTTGACAGCATCAAGCGTGTAGGCAGGTTTGACAAAAATTACCCTATCACCTTCAAGTTTGTACAGCCCGGGGGCGATATCGTGCTTCAGAGTTAGTGGCCCATCGAGCATATTATTGAGGATGAGAAGCGAACCAGGCTTCTTGTAATGAGATGTGCTCGGCAGAGACTCATTGTCCGTCACCTCGTACTTGTAGTTGCCAAGTTCAAGCGTGTGTAGAAGCATAAATGGCAATCTATTGTTCAGCATTTGCATCTCACTTATGATGTGTGAATAGCCTGTCAGGCGAGCATTGATCTCTATGGCATATACTTCATCGCCAGGCGTTACTATCAGATCAACCCCAAAGATGCCCTTATAGCCGTGACTTGCGAGTTCAGAGCCGATGACTGAGGCGACTTCCTGAGCGCGGAACTGGACAATGTCTGGATAGGTTGCCCCGATTTCCCCGCCACACCAGCTAGAGGCACCCTGCAATTTTGTATTACAAAGATACTTACTACTGATAAGCTGTCGCTGAATCCCGCCACTAAAGATACCATATTTTGTGATACAGACCTGAATACTACATGACTCGCCGTGTATGAACTGTGAGACGACGATGGTACGGCCTTGCGAGAATTTCTTCAGGGAGCTAATTGCATTAAGATAATCTTCATGATTTTTGATCGCATATGTCCCTTTCGAGCCCGATGATTCCTCATCTTGTAGCATAAATGGACCATTAAAACGCTCGCGGAGCTCCGCATATGATGCCGCTTTGTCTAATTGTGTCATATATTTGATCTCGTAGTCTGGGATTTTTATGAGATCGGCAAATTCATCCCGGAAGTACCTCTTGTTTTCATAGGCATGTGCAACCGTCGGAGAATTCATAAGGAAGGCCAATGGATTGACTTTATACGGCGGGTCGATGGGTGAGTACATTACATATTTACGCGCCGAGTCATCTTTGTACTGGTCGACAAATTTCTTGGTTGATGCATATTTTTTGGCGCTGTCTGTAAATGAAGTAGTCGCCAAATTGAGTGGATGGACCTTGGCGCGGAGTGGAAGGCTCTGGAGCCATTTCTGACGCTGAGGTGTGACAATACGAACGTCATCGAAGAGACGGTCCATGAATAGGAAATTATATACATCGAGGCCCAGGAAGCCGATCGGCCGTGTCGCGTTGTAGTCGATTGAAAGTTTATGCTTTGTCATAGTCCAAGTGTAATATTATCTGCTGTTTTCTAAAACTAAAATATTCTATCATTTATTATCCATTTTTGCAATATCCAGGGTTCTCGCCAGTTGGGTAATGGCACGATCTCGTAATTTGTGCACAACACTAAACTTCTGGGCAGCAATCTCCTCGGCACGTTTGCGAGTAACTAGTTTACCCCTCTGTACTGCACGTGCCTGGATAGCATCAGCTTCATCTTTTATTAGCACCCTTAGCTGCTCCTTCGGTGGTTGTAGCCGAGCAAGCACCATTTCGGGCATCTGTACTAGTGGCAGATGCTTTCCGTCGCTCTCACGTGTGATATATGGAGTGTGACCAGGAGTTTGCAGCCCCGTGAACTCAACTCTGCCATAAGCACTCGGTGTGTTACCGTTCTCGTCTACATATGAAAATTCTGTTAGTAGCCCTATTTCCGCAAGTAGCTTATTTACCCCTCGCTGTCGGGCTAATTTCTCGGCGAAACTTACTCCGGGTTTGGTATTTGCTTCAATAAGTTGCTCAGGGTCTCGAAATCCAATGGCTTGGCCAGCGTTTTCAAGCATAAAAGCAACCGCTTGGCGGGCAGTCATGGCATTGTCGCTATCAGTCTCCCTGTCGGGTGCTTCAACTCGCACGGGTTTACCATTTTTAAGTAAAATATCTGACTGTCCGGCAGTAAAACCAATCGCCTTGATTGTAGTGCCGTCTTCACCGGTCACCGGTACAATCGTAACGTTATATGTCTCACCCTCTGATGCAGATACTTTGGCGAATTGCTCGGGTGTTAAATACTGGATAACAGCGGCCGCAGCCGTGCCCTCCACTTCTGGGCCACGGTAAAGCTCGGCGAAAGTGCTGCCCGTCTGGCCAATACCACCATGCCAAACAACTTCCACGTCAGGTACGGTGACAGCGAGCATAGGTGCAGTCTGCAAGTCTGCTTGCATCTCTGGGGGTACGGGGCCATATGTATCCATTTTCTCCGAAAACCTTGCTGGACTCCAGTTTGCGCCATAGGCAAGTACGGGGATACGCTGTGATAGCGATGGGAGACCTCGCTCGGCGAGCATTTGCCCGGCGGCTTCAAAAAATGCTGTCGGATCATTCGGCAGGACCGTAACTACTTCTCCGTCAGTCATAAAGCTCCCTTCCGGGTGAGCAAAAGGATACTGCAGGAGCTGATCAGACCCTTTACCGGTCGGAGCAAAGTAAGAGATAGGGGTGCTGTGTTTGTTTTGTTCAAGAGACATAGTATCATATTAGCATATAATTGATAATAAATCAATATGCAATTATAAACTCTTTGCGTAATAGACAGATGATGCCAGTGGAGTCGTTATTGTTGGGCGGCGGCGACGCGTTTGTAGATGAAATAGACAACGATGCCGAGAATGATAAGCAGGACGAGCTCCATCGTGATGAGCCCTCGTTGATCTGCAGAAATCGTCGGGCGCCGTAACCGTAACCATGTATATTGCTTATGCATTTGGCTCAAGTATGACATCTACTGACCCTTTTGTGAAGCCCTAGTTAAAGATGCCCCGTTTGCCACTTGTTTGTCTGAGCTGCTCGAGCAGCGCCTTTTGCTCGCGGCTTAGGTTGGTTGGCGTATCAACGACGATCGTAACAATATGGGCGCCTCTGGAACCGCCACGGATATGTGGCACACCGTGCTCGGAAAGCTTGAAATCTGTGCCACTCTGCGTCCCCTCTGGGACGCGCATGCGGACTGGCCCATCAACCGTTTCGACGTCTATTTCGGTGCCCAGGGCGGCATCTACCATGCCAACGTGTGCTTCTGAAAGTATCAAGTCGCCTTCGCGGGTAAACGTTTTGTGTGCCTTGACTCGTATGTGTACGTACAAATCGCCCTTTGGCCCGTGTGCTATGGCCTCACCATGCTCGCGCAGACGGATAGTCGCGCCGTCGTCTATGCCGGCGGGTACTTTTAGCTGAATAGTTTGTTGTTGCTCTACCGTCCCTTTACCTCGGCAAACTGTACAGATTTTCTCGGGGACTTTACCCTGGCCATGACAGGTTGGGCAAATGGCAGCCTGTTGAATGTTGCCAAAAATGGTACGCGTTGCCGTTACGACTTGGCCGCTCCCTTTGCAGGTGTCACATGTTTTTAGCTCGTAGCCCGGCTCTGCAGTCGTGCCTTTACAGTGAGCGCAGGTGTCGTCAAGCGTCAATCGCAGTGGTTTTTCTGTGCCAAAGACTGCTTCCTCGAACGTAATATCGATGGCAACTTCTACATCTCGACCGCGTGCTTGCCGCTGCGCTTGTTGGCTCGGACCGCCACCAAAAAAGCTACCGAATATGTCGCCGAGCCCGAGATCGCCAAAGTCAAAGTTGACATTTTGACCGCTCCATTCGCCACCAAAACCACCAAATGGGTTGCCCCCACCGCCACTTGCTCCGCCGACGCCAGCGTGTCCAAACTGGTCGTATCGCTGCCGTTTCGACTGGTCTTTTAGAACTTCGTAGGCTTCGTTTACTTCTTTGAATTTCTCTTCGTCACCACCTTCTTTGTCGGGGTGTAGCTCGACCGCCTTACGTCTGAAGGCTTTTTTTATTTCATCTGCAGAGGCGTCTTTGCCGACGCCTAATACTTCGTAGTAATCTCGCTTTGCCATATTAGTAAAGTATACCGCTCTGGCACTCAAATGTCTAGAGTGCTAACCTATTTTTCGTCAGTTTTACCTGATTTTTGCAGATAGTAGATGCCGAGTCCGATGAGGAAAACTGCCACCAGGCCAAGTGCTGCCCAACCAAGATTACGGAGCTGATATAGCACGGAGCCCAGGGCAACATACAGACCCCAACGTACCATTATTTTCTTTCGGAGCCACATACCGAGCAGCATAATCACGACCTGCTCAAGTAGCAACCACCAACCGTACACGTCACCTTTAGCGCCCGTCAATGCTTGGATAATAAGCGGTATAGTAACTACTCCAAGCGTGACAACGATATACTGGTCGCTTGCGCTCATTTCACCCCGTTTTGCTCGCCAGTACGCGTAGACCGCACTAAACATGGCTGCGACATGCGCATATGCCTGGGCATTTGCGACACCGTAAAAATTCATTACTGTCCATACTGCAAGCAGCACTAGGCCGCCCGCCATTTCACGCTGCGATTGCTCTCGTTGCCAGACATAATGCACCGTAGCCAGTGTTGCCAGCAAGAACGCCCAAGGCATTGGCCACCAGACATTGCCCGACAAATATGCAGCCGTAGGAACGAAAAGTGCGAATAGTGACATGAGCTGTATGTAGTAACCGCGTGACCCAGGCTCGGGGCGCTCGGTGACGGCGTAGTACCCATAGCCCAGGACAGCTATCACCGAACTCAAGACCAGGTAAGAGACCATTTGGCTGCCATCATAGGTCATCCATAGGCCAATTTGCGCCAAAATTGGCAACGGCGCCATAAGCATGCTTCGTTTTTCGACGTACACACTTGCAACGTAGGCAATAATCCCGACGGTAACACAGACGATCAGTGGCAAGAACCGTGGCCCCGTAGCGCTTGCTAGTACTGCAATCATACTCGCTAAAACATAGCCGACGGTATATGCGTCACCGTCGGTTGATGCAGCATGAATTATTTTGCGTGGTCGTAGAAGTGCTATGGAGCGCAGCCCTAGTAGCGCAAATGCTACGACCAAAAATGCCACCGCATAGTAGCCGTCTATATCGATAGAAGGTAGAGCGTGCGCCGTAGCGAGTGGAACAATTAACCAAGCGACCACACTAAACGCTCTGTTGTGTTCAGACGTTAACCACCAACTAACGATGCCATTCCATACGACCGCGACCACCGTCGATGCCAGGAATATACCTGGTTTAGAATATGCTGCCAGTATCGGCACAAGAGTAAAAAGTCCACTGACAGACGACCATAATAACCAATTTTCGAACAAAATGAGCGGAGCAACCAACGCGACAAGCGCCCATAATGTTACCGCGACCGTTGTTGGCGACTCAAGTAGCGCCATGATAATCGTGATGAGCACAGTTACTAAGAGCATCACCTGAAAACCAGCTCGCCAGGTGTTGGTATCGTGTTTTTTCTGCCGTAGTAAAACGAATATGCCAACCTGAGCCGCTACAATGCCGAGGAACGCAGCCAGCGTAAACTGCGCATAGTATTCATGATAGACTACACGGCTAAACAACGTGTATGCAGCCACTAGCAGCGCACCAATCGCAACCGCATAAGTACCAACGAGCCCGTGTCGCAACCATACAATGGCGCCTGCTACGGTCGTCGCAGCTGCGGCAATACACATCACGCCCGGGGATTGGCTTGCAAGCAATGTTGCGAGTGAAAGACTCGACACCAGGATAATTGCACCGTGTACGGCGTACCGATTAGCCTGCATCCACACCCATACCAGCTGTGGAAACGCCCAAAGAAGTAGCGCCACTGCCGCATAGGTCAGTGAGCCGCCAAGGTCATACATAAACAGTGCGTTTGCTGCCAAAAACAGTACTTGCGCCCCAATAAAACTACTTTCCCGCGCATTATCGTCAGACTGCCAACCCTGCAGCCCATAGTAAAACGCCGCAAGCAACATAGACACGGCCAACTGGACCACACCGTGGCCAGGTATCATCACTAACGCAATAAACATTGATGCTGGTAATAGTACGCTCGAGGTAATGGTTTTTGGCTCGGTATAATTCGGTTTTTGATGTCGGACGATCTGCATCATCTGTATCAACAGCCCGACGGCGGCCAACCCCCACCCAAAACAATAGGCAGGAGCCGATAAAATCGCGACAGCAGACTCGAAAAGTGAAACAAATGTACCGAGCAGTAAGTATTCAAGCAAAGAATTCTTAAGGACTAGCAGCGCATGACCGTACACCGCCAAACAAGCCACTGAAGTAACTAGCCAGACTGCTTTAGCAGCATCGTGGAACAGGTAGCTATATGCCGCAACGCCGACCAACGGCACCAGTACAATGCCGATACCGATAAACGCGAGGGCTGCTTGTTTTAATGTTGGCTTCTGGTACCACAGCCAAAACCCGCCGCTGTACATCGCAGTGGCAAGTAATGCGACAATAAACGTTCTGATGCCCCCACTTGCACCACCAAACGCTACAAATAACCCTGCGGCTGCAACCAGCAAAAATGCCCCGAAGTACAGTAGCGTTGTCGCGTTATCCATATGTTCACGAGCAACTGTTTGTGGCGCAGCAAACGCAGGAGTTGGCATTGGGTTTGAAACGGCTACCGGCTGAGTTGACGCAGTTTCATTTGGAGAGGTCTGTCCATTTACTACGTCCGAAGGCTCTGCAGACAGATTATCTTCAGCCAAATCTATATAGCTTGCACTGGGACGAGACATCCCTTGCAGTGACAAGTCATCGAGCATCCGTTTTAAAATGGCTCTTTCTTTGTCATTTTTTGCTATTGCTGCGTAGCCTGCAATAAAATCTATCCATTGTTGGTTTATTTGAAAT
>CAZLLY010000014.1:9188-19596 GCA_964560755.1 uncultured Candidatus Saccharibacteria bacterium
TGAAATAGTTTGTATCTTGTCTGTGGCTGTTTTAGCGGGTCACGGTTTGCAACTACAATAAGTGCTATGATTAACCCCAAAATGATGAGAAATGTCATGTCAATCGTCTCCTCTTTCATCACTATACCGCAGGCAACAAACAACCACAACCATGATGACGCCTTGCAGTAAACTATGCTTCTGACGAGCCCGCATCTGTCAAACTTCGCGGACATCATCTATACTACTGGCATGAAATGGTACGAAAGCACGGTTATTTCGGGGAGTAAAATAGGCCGAACGCTCGGGTTCCCGACCGCCAACCTTGATACAGCAATACTTTCTGACGTAGAGAAAGAAGGTGTATACGCATCTGATGTTGAAATCGACGGAGTACGACACTTAGGCGCCCTATACCTTGGGCCTCGCCTAATTCTGGACGAGACGGTGCGAGTGCTCGAGATATTTTTATTAGATTTTAACGGCGACTTATATAACAAACCACTCAGTTTTAGACTGGGGCAGTATATACGCGGTCCACAAGATTTCGATAGTTTTGACGAGCTCATTGTGCAGCTCGAAAAAGACGTTGCGGCAATTCGCTTGGCGGCCGAGAAATAGCCTTTTCCCTGGTATCTTTTACGATAAAATACGTTGTCGCCGTCAGCAGTAACGCGCCAACTGCCTGCGTCCATGTCAGGCCCTGGTGCAGCCACAACCAGCCAACGATAACTGATGAAAGTGGCCAGGCCAACTCAAGTACGGCCGCCCGAGAGGCGGCAATCCGTTGCAAACCATAGTAGTAGATCAAAAGTGCAACTAGCCCAGTCGAGAATGTTATGGCGATCAAATATCCCCATTGCTGCCCTGTCATGGCACCTATTGAACCTGCGCTACCTGACAGTACCGCAAAGATCAGTGCAAAAATAGGCGCTAGCCCGAACCGAGCAGCTGTTACGTGTAAATATGAGGTTCCTTTGAGCGCATATTTCGAAAATGCCGTCGCAACACCCCAACAGGCTGCCGCACCGACAGCATAGAGCGCTGCTATCATCGTGCCTTTACCAGTTGCGAAATTGACCGAAACATCGGGGAACGTCGTCAGGTAGGCCCCAACAAGTGCTACCCCCGCTAACGCCATAAACCGAGAGCTCAGCTTTTCGCGGAGCAAGCCAGCGGCAGTTGCGACCGCAAATACGGGGTTTAGCTGCTGTAACAATACGACAACCGAAAACGGGATGTACTGCACGCGGCCAAGAGCGGCAGTGTATAAAATAGTCCCAAGTGCGCCCGACAGCAATGAAACCCCTGCGATAGACAGCCATTGCCGTTTGGTAAACTCGCGGAACCTACGCCAACTGGCGGCGATAAACGGCAATAGCAGCCCAAACCCCAGTGCGTGCTCCCAAAACACGATGACCGATGGCGGCAATGTGTACAGATGCGTCCTGAGCAGCCCGTCGACGCTCCAAAGTAGTGCCGCCAGCACAACAGCCAGCGACCCAATGTGGGTTATTTTTTTCATTTCTTCCCTTTCTGACTGCTTTTTTAAAAAGTAGTCACTCGCTAGGCGAGTCCCGACTATACGGTCGGCCCATGATTCTCACATGGTCATCTGCATATTGCAGTCGACGGCTATACGTCCGATTGGCGAATCTCACGCCACCCTGGTTATAGTTTGTAACGGTTATATAGTAGCATACGTGTAGCTGTAAAATTGCTGAATTTCACTTGGGAATACATTTTAACAGGGATGAGTTTTACCTCATATACTATTTGAGTATGCTAGATCCATTATGTTGTAGACACCGTAAGCTGAATAGTTCGCTATCAGCTATACTAAAACCATGAGCGTAAAGCTACCAAAAAACATCACTGAGGCGCAGGCTACCCTGCCCGACCCACCGCAGGTAACATTTAGCGGCCACATTGCCGCAGGGTTTCGGCTAGTTCGACACCGCTATTTTCGGCGTATACATCAGTTTGAAGGTGGTGCAGAGCGTATCTGTGAACATATCCTCGCACGGCTTTGGAAGCGCAAATTTTACATGACGGGCCTCGGACATTTTACTTACCTATGGATACGAGATTTTGGGTCGGTCGCGGAGTCTTTGGTGGCACTCGGTCATACTGACCGTGTCCAAAAAACGTTGCACTGGAGCCTGCATCAGTACCGCCGAGGCGGAAAAGTCACTCTTTGCATCGACCGATTGGGTCAGATATTTAACGCGCCCGAGCAGTCTATAGACGCACTGCCCTGGCTGCTCCATGCCATCGTTGTCAGTCGGTACAAGCTTGATGACCACGAACGAATATTTTTGGAGCAACAGCTCATTGAGTACCGCGAAACATTCTTGGACAGCCGCGGGATGTTGCAGCATGGACACTACGCAGAGCTCCGCGACGGTGTGCTCTACGACCAAAGTGCCTATGCCCTCACCATGGTTGCTCGTTTAGCGGTTTGCGTTGAGTCACTGCACTTGGCGGGATTTCATTTTTCTCCTGGTGTATATCAAAAAAGACTACTCGGTAAATACTGGAACGGCGACTATTTTAACGCCGATATTGAGACAAAAGCGTTCAGCGCCGAGGGAGCACTGATGCCTTTCGTCCTAAATATCGTCGACGATGCCGACATGGCCAATAAAACCTTTGCCTACATCGAAAAACACGGCCTGAATAGACCTTACCCGCTGCGTTACACTAACAAGCCTAGTGCATTTCGATACCGCCTGTGGGCCTGGACCATAATGCGAAACTATGCAGGCACAACCATCTGGACGTGGCACGGTGCGTTTTATTTACAGCTGCTCAAACGATACAAACACCCCGACTATGCCGCGCAACTTGCTTCGTTTGAATACATGATCTCGCACTACGGGACTTTTCCCGAGCTGCTAAACCCCGATGGCTCGTGGTACAAAACACCATTTTATAAGGGCGATCAGGCTATGATCTGGTGCGCCGTATACCTCGCGCTCAAATAGGTCTGTCACGCAAGCTTCATCTACGATAGTCAGAGGGCGGACAATTATCGATAAGCTCGCGCACCCCTGCGAGTGTCGCGATATCTGGCACAATAGGCCACTGCTCTAGTTCCTTGGCCAACGAAGCATCAACCAGTTGATCTGGTCTATTCGGATAGCTCGGCACTTCCCCTGGCGCGTACAGTCTAACGACTTTTGAACTTATCGGCTCGTCAAGATGTTCTATGATCAAGCCAGTTTCCCTTCCCAGCCATTCTGAGGTTGCCAATAATCGATATGGGGTTTGGCCATTCTGTATACAAACCATCGAGGGAACCGAAAACCAAACCCTATATATTTCCGTAAGACCAGTGCTTTTAGGTACCGAGGACTCGCCAAGCGATGGGCAAAAGAAAAAACGGCCAATCTTGGCCTTGCGCCCCTCACTTATTTCCCACTTTATCTCCTGGTAATATTCACCGCCTCTACGCGTAGCAGGAACTTCTTGGAAAAGTCTCTCCAGCTTATCGACTGTCTTATTACCTAAAAACATATGTATCAATACCTATACTAGACAATTACATTATGCATCTGCCAAGTTTAGTTTGCAAGCACTAGCAGCATTATTACTTTCCTACCCGGTAAGCGTATTTCTCGTAACACTTTAAGTCCGCCCCAAAAGTTGACATTGTGCCGTGGGGAGCGTATTACAGAAGGTAGTAAATATAAGACAAATAGGGGACAAAAATGAGCCAAACTACACTCGAACGATCAACCCTAGAGACAGATGGAGAATTTAGATCGAGCTATCTACGGCTATGGCGTCGACAGTTTACATCTGGCAGTGAAGCAGAGCTACGAATCCCTTATGTCGATCAAGATTCAGTCGAAAAAGATGCAATCCTGACTATCCCTGTGCAGAATATTGAATGTATAAATAATGACAGCTATAAAACAGCACTCAGCATAGAGGACGCATCAAAAATATACCTCGGCGAGGCTAGTACGAGGCGGCTTGAGCTCGTCGCTAACCTTGGTGATATGGTCATCGTCGTTTCATCAGAGAACGACCGCGCGTCATACTTCATCGAGCAAGTCCCGCTTCAACTAATCGCACTAGGGCACTTTGCCATAGAAGCTCCAGACCAACAACCTCTGGCGGCATAATATACAACTCAGTACTTTTCGTACTTGGTCGTTGTATAGTGATAGTAGTAAATAAGGAGTAACTATATGTTTTTCAAGAAAAAACCGACCGTACAGCCGTTAGACATGGGCGCTTTAATTGTTGACCTAGCACGAGAATTATACCGAGGCCTTGGGAACCCAGGCGGCATGTCGGCCGTCTCTGCGACCCTAGTGCTAGACGAATCTCAGCAAATCGCCACAATAGACCAGCCTGTCGTCGATGGCGCCCCAAAAATGCCATCACCAGAAGCAGTTGAGTCTATGAATGTGCTATTACGTCCTCTTGCTAACGCACCAGAAAACCTTAAGCTAAAGTCCCTCGGCATTTCATTCAAAGATGGCCAGTTTGACACTGATATCAAATACCTCACCGACTAAGCTACAATCTTCCTAGGCTGCATAAGCAAATCCATCATCCCCAGTCAAGTCGGGCATGACGAGAGATAAAATACGTTGATACGCGGAAGGCAGCATTCTGTAGCATAGGGGCGAAATACTTGATACTCATAAAAGGCAATCGTATCAATTAACAGTCTTGATGCACACAGATCAGGGGTCTAAAACTTCAAAATAGGTTTTCGCTCGAATTTCCCAACTGATTTTTTAAGCAGCTCGGCCGTACCATTCCAGAACGCCTGACCGGTTTTCGTTTCGAGAGTGAGCACGGGTCTACACTGCCCCCAGGAACCAACGTCTGAAGATCTTACCCCAACGAGCTGAGCAAGGTAGTTTGTTGCGTTCCATGGCGTTTCACGTCGGTGAAAACCACGTGGCTCCGAACCACGACTTTCGAGCAGCCGAACCCATAGCTCACTCTTACCTCCTGTAATGATGTTATCGACATCAGCAAATTGATTTGTGTCATTTAATATACGTGTATACTCGCCCCGCAAGACTCGAGCGACTAGCGCCTCAGGATCGTCGTCATGCCGTTGGACGCCGATCAACAGATGTTCTTCATCAAATGGGTAAGGGGTTGAAATCGTGTGTGTTATTCCTTGGACATTTCGAACATTCCGAGGCAGTTGCCACATATCGTCTAGATTAAATGGGACACAAGTGATTATTTCTGAACGCATCATAATATATCTCCTATCTTTAGCCTATTATTCTTCATCATTGCACCATATGCAAGCACTAGCAACTTTTACCCGAAAGCCTCAAGTTAAGTCCATAATAACTCACCGGGTCATCTGGGGGTTCGCAAAAGGAAAATTCGGTGGCGCACGATAACATTAAGGTACAATATTACCGATGAATGCGTGGATATACATAGTTCTAGCAGGGATTTCTGTACAGGGTGGACACAGCTATCTGCTTTTATCGCAAAAACATGAACGCAAATGGTCTATTAGCGATCATGCTGCGGTATCGGCACGGACGCATTTACTATATTTCATCTGCCATTTTGCCGGCGCTATGGGCTGGTTCATCGGGTCATACCTCGTTTTTTACCATACAGATTTCCGTTATATATTCTACCTATCGACAGCAGCTGCAGTATTTGAGGTATTGCAGTCTGCCTTCCGCTCGAAACTAGGACGAGTTTTCTCGCTACACTCAGTTTTTGCGTACCTCATGTGGGTCTGCTGCATGGTCACTATACTACTCGGCGCCATCACTCTACCGCTCGCCAGTTGGCAGCGCATCATAGTTAGCATTTGTCTCGTACCTATCATCGCAATGTTTGTATACATGCACATCAACCGCAAACAAATTTACCGCCTGCAATACGCCACCATCTACTTTTTCTTCCTCGGGATGCTTGTTATCGCACTATAGCTTGTTGTTATGTATTATCTTATGAGAAAAGTTCGTCCAAGGATGAGTCAACTAACCCATCACCACCTTGAGTATATATTTGCAAAACTCGTCGTTGGATTGGTCGTATAATTTTGTTAACAAGCCCCGGTACTTTCAGCCGACGCTCATGCTCTTCGATCGGTGCATAATCGAGTTTACCGTCAATAAAACGAATAGTTGCGATTTCATTATGTCCTCGATCAAGCAAGCTAATCTCTTCGACGTTTCTACCATCCTGAAGTGTGGCCTCGACATTATTAGCAGTGATACCACGAGTCCTCATTTCCTGCACGGCAGCTTCCAAAAATCTTTGTAGCCTCTCTGGGTCTTGTTCTTCGTCTTGTTCTTGATCGGAAGGTAACTCTGGTGTCACCTGCTTTCCAAGCAACTGTTGTGTAGTGAACTTACCCGCTAAAACCCCGCGCGCAATCCCAGTCGCGCTCTCTGTAGGCACATATTTACCCTCGCCGTTTTCATATATCAAGCCTGCTTGTGGAATACCAGGAAACCATAGCGTCATAAGTGGCTCTCCGGATGAGGCTTTTCCCTGCTCTCTTCCCGAAAGATCACCGAACGTTACTCCGGCTGCTTTCGCAATAAAACTACCAGCTTCTAATGCGCTATCAAATATTGGAGTAACCGCACCTTCCATTGGCCATACAGGAGCGTGTACCACTGGATTTTGCCCTTCAGGGTTATAAAGTTGTGTCATAATCAACTATTTTAACACATTGCTAGTTGTTTTTCAATATATTGATTAGATGGGCCATCATCTCGCGACATGTAGTCAAACATCTTCAGGCATTTTTTGGCTGGAGTGACATGATAAAGCGTATACTAAGAAAAATGAAGCACCTGTGGCACATAAGAAATTTAGTAAAGATGATCATGTTAGCGCAAGTTGCGAATAATATATACCGTGGTGGTGTGACTATCGATGATGATGGGTTTACAGATTTCATTGTGCAAACTAGCGACTTGAAAGCAAAGTTTTTAGCTAAATATCCAAAGGTGAGCAAGCAATACATTAACTACATATGTGCCGATGCAATCAAGTCAGAATATCTATTGGGTTCAACGATTGACGGTAAAGGATATGTGACCATTGCTCCGCTCGGTAGAAAACTATTGTCATGGGCTAGTTTTCTAAATGAAATCGGTAAGACTATTGGTAATATCGCACCCCTAGTAGTATCACTTATATCTTTAATGATTGGTATAATTGCGTTGGTAAAATCATGGACAAGAGACTAACTAAACGAGCTTGACGCTAGTCCATAGTTTGATGCATCAATTATTACGGCATTGATACCAATACTGACCCATTTAACTCTCCTTCCACATAAGAACCAAAGGGGCGCCATCGGCGCCCCTTTTGGGTTATTTGTCGTTGACGACTTCGCCCTCTATTGGGTCATCGTCTTTTTTGTCCGATGTGGCTTCGCCTTCCTCTGGCTTAGTATCTTTTTGGGCTTGCTCGTACATCTTGGCGCCGATAGGCATCAAGACTTCGTTCAGCTCTTTTGTAGCTGCTTCAAGCGCATCTTTGTCGGCTTCTTTGTCGTCGACAACCTTTTTAGCTTTTTCGACGGCTTCGTCGATCGCCTTTTTGTCGTCGTCACTGACTTTTTCCTCGTCCTTGAGTTTTACCGCCTGATAAACAGCACTGTCAAGCAAGTTGCGGGCTTCGATCGCCTCTTTGCGCGCTTTGTCTTCCTCGGCATGTGCCTCGGCGTCCTTAGCCATCTTCTCTACCTCTGTTTTGTCGAGGCTTCCACTACCCTGAATGGTGATATTCTGCTCTTTGCCACTACCTTTGTCTTTGGCGGTAACGTTCAGAATACCGTTGGCGTCGATGTTAAAGGTCACTTCGATCTGTGGGACGCCACGTGGTGCCGATGGGATGCCGTCGAGCACGAATCGCCCGAGGCTCTTGTTGCCTTCGGCCATCTCGCGTTCGCCCTGCAACACATGCACTTCTACTTGTGGCTGGTTGTCTGCGGCAGTACTAAATACTTCGCTTTTGCTCGTTGGGATAGTCGTGTTGCGCTCGATCAAGCGTGTCATGACACCACCCATCGTCTCGATACCAAGTGATAATGGTGTTACGTCAAGCAATAGCACGTCTTTGACGTCGCCCTGGAGCACACCACCCTGGATAGCTGCGCCAACAGCGACAACTTCGTCTGGGTTCACGCCCTTCATCGGGTCTTTGCCAAAGATTTTCTTGACCTTTTCAACGACAGCTGGCATGCGGGTCATACCACCGACGAGTACGATACTGTCGATGTCACTCGCTTTGAGCTTGGCGTCTTTTAGTGCTTTTTCGCACGGATCCGCCGTCTTATTGATGAGCTCACCGACGAGGTCTTCGAGCTTGGCACGAGTAAGTTTGTGCTCAAAGTGTTTGGGTCCATCGGCATCAGCTGTCAAGAATGGCAAGTTAACGTCTACTTCCTGTGCGGTCGAAAGCTCTATTTTGGCCTTTTCGGCTTCGTCGCGCAGACGTTGCATCGCACTGTTGTCGTTGGTGACGTCGACACCTGACTCTTTTTTGAATTCGTCGACAAAGTAGTTGACGATAACGCGGTCAAAGTCGGCACCACCAAGGTGCGTATCACCGTTGGTTGATTTTACTTCGAAAACGCCGTCACCAAGCTCTAGAACTGACACGTCAAAGGTACCGCCACCGAGGTCGTACACAACAATCTTTTCGTCGGTCTTGCCTTTATCGAGGCCATAGGCAAGTGCCGCAGCAGTTGGCTCGTTAATGATACGCTTGACCTCGAGGCCTGCAATCTTGCCGGCATCTTTGGTCGCATGACGTTGACTGTCATCAAAGTAGGCAGGCACCGTGATGACCGCTTCGTTGACCTTTTCACCAAGGAATGCCTCGGCGTCAGCCTTGAGCTTGCTGAGGATCATAGCGCTGATTTCCTCTGGGCTGTATTCTTTGTCGCCCATTTTGACCTTGACGCTATTTCCGCTTTTGACGATTTCATAGCCCATCAGTTTGAGGTCGCGCTGGACTTCTTTGTCGTTCCAATTGCGGCCGATGAGTCGTTTGACTTCATAAATGGTGTTGCGGGGGTTTGTCACCTGCTGGCGGCGAGCCACTTGCCCGACGAGCCGTTCACCGTTTTTGTTGATGGCGACGACCGATGGCGTCGTACGGTTACCTTCGCTGTTTGCGATGATTTCTGGTTTGCCAGACTGCATGACAGCCATGGCGCTATTGGTTGTACCGAGGTCGATACCGATAATTTTACTCATTAGTTTTTCCTCCCTTATTTAGTTGATCGTTAGCTGCTAATTGATTTTTAATTGCTGCAAGTATTTCCGCTGCATCTGGGTTTCGCGCTACTTTTTTTGTGCCTTCACCAGTGTGCGGATTGAGAAAATACATGCCGCTTGCATCTAGTTTGTCCAATGCTTTCCTTTCAAATTTCTTTGGCACTCCTCGCAGGATAGTGCCAAACTATCTTCTATAGTATCGAATTAGCACTCACATGTCAAGAGTGCCAACTCACTTTTTATACACCTCTAGCAGCGTACTATTTCTAGCCTGCTTTCGATACGTAGTACAGATCTTTAGCTATTGTTGGAATTGAAGAAGTCTAAGGATTGCCTAATTTCTTCTGGTGAAATATCCTCTGGAGGTAGCCCCACCTGCGCTAATAAATCAGAGGCAATGCCCTTAATCGCCAATACAGCATTTTCGTCATCTGCTCTTGGTATATATGCGGCAGTAGCCTCTGGTGAGATACTAACACGCCCCCTTGCATCACCCATTCGTAGTCTCGCAACATCGCCAATAGCACCGATTATAGCCTCTTGCTTAAGACTTGCTATTTCTAGAGACTTTGGGACGCCAAGTTCCATACTAGCCTTTCACGCGGACCATAGCGTGACGAATGACGTCGTCACCTATTTTGTATCCGCTCTGTAACTCTTCGGTCACGATCTCTTGGTCACCGTCGCCTTCTTCCATGCTGACTGCTTCGTGCAGATTTGGGTCAAACGGTTGACCGACGGTCGCGATGCGCTCGACACCAATGTCGGCGAGGGTTTTTTCGAATTGGAGCAATATTTTTTTGACACCTTCTATCCAGTCAAAAACCTGTTTTTCATCAGGGCTCATGTCTTTTGGCTCGGCACGTTCTGTCGTAGGCAGGTGCTTGAGGGCACGTTCGAAGTTGTCGATAACGGGCAATAGGTCTTTGACGACGTGGCTTTTAACCGAGGTACGCAAGCTCGCGATTTGCTCGTCATGTCTTCTGCGTATGTTAATAACGTCTGCGCGTTCGCGCTGCAACGCCTCGGTTAACTCGGCCACCTGTTGCTGGAGTACTTGGGGCTGTGTACTGTCATGCTGGGCAGTGTTAGACGACTCATCACTATCATTCAAAATGACTTTTCCTAGTTTCTTTTTGCCGGTGTCGTCTTTTGCTGTCATCTGTTAACCCTCATAT
>CAZLLY010000015.1:0-18688 GCA_964560755.1 uncultured Candidatus Saccharibacteria bacterium
CGTGTGCGGGTAACGCGCGCGTAAGGGAAAACAGGGGTAGGAGGAGGAAGGAAAGTCCCAAAAAGGTAGCAAAAACCATGTTTCGTGATGCCCTCTTCAACGCAAAAACCCTCAGACATTTCTGCCAGAGGTGACACACGAGCTCAATCGGTGTTAGACGTTTTTTTTGGAACATTTATTTTGTTTAAGGTGTTTGTATCTGGTTTTGTTTTTTTGAGAGACCAGATGTTTGTTTGGATTTGCCTGTTTTGTTTGTTTTGGCTAGTCCTGCCGCCTAGTATGCTGATGCATCTCCTCCCACACAAGACAAAAATGATACTTTTTGTGTGCGAAATTTTGTGTTCATTTCACAAATGAGTTATCTATAATTTGTAGTTATATTTACTACTATTTCATATCACCCCTGTTAAAATTTTGTTATTCTGTTTATTTTTACTATATCGATAACTAGAAATTGAACTATTTTTTACAACGATTTCTAAATACATCAAAAGTTATCCACACCCTGCTCGCAAATCTTTACTTTTTTTGAGCTAATAGCCCCGCAATGTGTCGTTTTGTCAGAAAACAACACAGACAACAAAAATCGCCCATCTTGGGCGATTTTTATTAGTGTGACAAGCGCCAACTAAGTGAATATCTACGCTATGCTGTCGATTTTGACGACGGTGTGCGTCTGTCGATGTCCCTGCAATTTGTGGACTCGTTTTTTTGCCTTGTATCGAATAGCTACGGTCTTTTCACCCTTAATAGCCGTTTCAACAACGCTCGCTTTAACAACAACACCCTTAACAACAGGCGCGCCGACCGTTACTTTTTCACCGTCGACTACCATCAACGCATCAAAACTAACGTTACTATCGACGTCTTTGATCTTCTCAACAGAGATAGTCTCGCCTTCAGCAACGATATACTGCTTGCCGCCGCTAGCAATTACTGCCTTTTTCATATCTTTACTTCCTTAGCTCTCAACAAGAGATTTATAAAATGATACCAAGTTATACTACCAAACTATCGCCCATCTGTAAACCCTGCCGTGAAACATCGTTCACCGCAAGCGATTGCTCTAGTTAGAGGCGAGGCTTATTTGGAGCAACCGACCATCTATGGCTACCTCAACGCTGTAGCCGTCCTGCACAGGCCCCACAGCCGTCGCCAATGTCTCAGACATGATTGTCACTATGTGTTCTTCTATCGCCTGTTGCAGCTCAACGTCAGCAGACTGCAAGCTAAGAATAATACGGTCATCTATATCAAGCCCTGCTTGCTTGCGTGTACTTTGTACGTGCCGAATTGCCTCTCTCATGAATCCTTCTCGTTTCAGCTCTGGCGTGATGGTTTTGTCGACAGTCGCTTCGGCAACGTCATCGGCACAGCGAACTGATTTCACATTCACCTCTTCACCGATGATTGTCGTGTAAAAATCGCCCAACTCCATTCCACCATAGGTCAGTGACTGTAACGGTTGCCTGACCTTTATTTGCTCTTCAACGTCAGAACGACGCATGCGAGCGGCCAGGCCTTCCTCGATAATTTTGCGCGCCCGCGCCATCTCGGTCAAAACTTGATCGTTAACAACGCCACCGCCGCGCCAGTCAAGCAAATGCACACTTTCCCCTCCCGTAAGATTTCGGTATAGTTCCTCGGCCAAAAACGGCGTAAACGGCGCAAGCGTTATGCTAAGCTGCACCAGAACATAATGCAGGGTTGTGTATGCCTGGTTCTTATCACTATCGTCTTCACTCTTCCAAAAACGCCTACGGCTGCGGCGGACATACCAGTTGCTCGCATCGTCTAGGAATGGCAATACTTCACTGAGTGCATCCGGGATGTTATAGGCATCCATATGTTCGGTTATATGTTGCTGAATCTGATGTAATCTTGACACCACCCATGTGTCTAGATCATTCGTTAAATCCTTAGAAGGGTCCTCGATACTGCCCTGCCACTCCCATCCATCGACGGATGCATACATTGTAAAAAAGTCATACATGTTCCATATCATGGCAAGTTTTCGCTGTACGTCTTGCACGTCTTTGTCCTGCAAACTAAAGTCTTCGCCGTTCAAGAGTGGTGAACCGAGCAGTAAAAACCTGATTGCGTCTGCGCTGTACTTATCCATCAGTTCATTTGGGTCAGTGTAGTTCCCAAAACTCTTGCTCATCTTGCGGCCGTCGTTCCCGGCAAGTGTACCCTCTACGATACAGTTCTTGAAAGAGTTTTGGTCGAACAAGCCAACCGAAACAGCGTGCAAGTAATAGAACCAGGCTCTAACCTGACCCACATATTCTGCGATGAAATCGCCTGGAAAGCTCGATTCGAACTTCTCTTTGTTCTCGAACGGGTAGTGAAACTGTGCATAGGGCATGCTGCCACTCTCAAACCAACAGTCAAGTACTTTGTCTATTCGCTTATAGTGAACGCCATCGATGTCAAACTCAATGTCATCGACCCACGGTCGGTGATAGTCTTCGAGCTCTACACCACTCAACTCCTTCAGCTCTGCATAGCTACCAACGACCCGAACGCGCTCATTGCCATCGGCATCGGCCCCTTTCCATACGGGCATAGCAGTCGCCCAAAACCTATCTCGGCTGAGATTCCAGTCGGGCGCGCTCTCAACCGTTTTTGCAAACCTTCCCTGTTTTATGTGCTCTGGAAACCAGTTTATCTGCTGATTCATCTCGAGCATTTCACTTCGTTGGCCGTCGATATCCATAAACCAGCTCGGGTGGGCGCGGTACATAAGCTTGCTCCCGCAACGATGGCAGTGTGGGTACTCGTGGCGAATGTAATCAATTTTTAATGCGTTTCCTTCAGCTAATAGGTGTTTAGCGATTTCTTTATTCACATCCCAGATGTTTTGACCGACCCACTCACCCTCAGTATATCTGCCGTTTTCATCGACTATCGATACCATCGATATGTTGTTTTCTTTACATAATTTGTAGTCTTCTTCCCCATACGCTGGGGCTTCGTGTACGATTCCGGTACCATCCTCGTCCGTGACAAAATCTGCCGAAAGCACGCGGTGAGCCGCAGAACCTCGGTCTAAAAACAGTGGTTTGTAGTGTCTTCCAACGAGCTCTGACCCCTGTATTTTTTTAACAACGTTGTAAGTTAAGCTTTTGTGTTTTTCGTCTGTCATGACGCGGTCAATAGCAGCCGTTGCGATGTAAAAACGTTCGCCCTCATACTCAACCAACGCGTATTCCAAATCGTCACGAACAGCCACTGCAACGTTCGCCGGTAGCGTCCAGGGTGTTGTAGTCCATGCCAACAAATATTCGTCAGCATCCTCAAGTTTGAAATATACATAGATGCTTGGGTCGGTAATTGTCTGGTAACTATTGTCCATGGCGACTTCAGCTTTTGAGATCGGCGTTGCATCGCGCGTGCAATACAGCAGTACTTTCTCGCCCTCATAAATTTTCCCTTTTTCGTAGAGTGTCTTGAAACCCCACCAAACAGACTCCATAAAGTCTTTATCCATGGTTTTGTAGGCGCCTCGAAAATCGACCCATCGACCTATTCGGTCAATGGTGTTTTCCCAAAGGTCGCCCGTCTGCACCATGTTGTCTCGACAGGTTGTTATGTACTCTTCGAGACTTATTTTGGTACCGATATCACGTTTGTCCTGTATACCTAGCTTTTTCTCGGTAAATACCTCTGCAGGCAGACCGTGACAATCCCAGCCCCACACTCGTTCAACCCGGCGGCCTTTCATCGTCCAATAGCGTGGCACCGCGTCTTTGACGATCGAGCTGAGCAGCGTACCGTGGTGTGGCACTCCCGTAATAAACGGTGGCCCGTCGTAAAACACATATGCCCCTTCCTTTGGGCGCTGCTCTACCGACTTCTCAAACGTTCTATTATCTTTCCAGTATTTCACCAGATCGTTTTCGTATTCTATTGCTTTTCGTCTTTTTCCTTCTTCAAAAACCATAGTCGGTTCCTTTCGTACAAAATAAAAAATCCCTTTTTAAAGCCTGGATCCATCAAACGACGGAGGTACCATCCAGATTCTAAAAAGAGATTCATTTTAGTTTTTACCAGATACAATCTCGTAAAAACGACGCTTTTTAGCACTTAGTTATCGCTATTACGGGCTGCCCGTTGGGGTCTACTCTTAGGTCAAACCTAGTTTCTTCCCAAAACGATTTGTGGTTGATGGCCACTCCGCACCATTTCTGATGCACGTTTCTACACTGTAGGCTACACGTTTTACTTCATTTTTGCAACATCACCACTGCCTCGGCCGTATTTGTACGGCCTTGTTACAACCCATATCCTGCCCCGCACTCCTAGAGAGCGACAGGACGCCTAGGTTTAGTTAGAAAAAGTATAACTTACTAATTCATCCATGAGCGGCAGTTCACCGTTCCAGCTTTTTACAAATTGCCCATAGCTATCGGTGATAACAATGCTCGGGTATGACATAACATCATACAGGCTTGCACTATAGCCACCTTCACGGCTGTCTGGGTCTATTACACGTATATCCTGCTCTTTCACATCGTGCATTCTCGTCAAATCACGCAGATAATCCTCTGTTAGACGTGACTCCTCAGCATTTGGTCGGTAAAACACAAGTAGTTTCATACTTGCTTTAGTGTACCCGTGCACGCATACAGATGCAACACATGTTCAACGTAAATTCATACAAAACCTGAGTTCGACATAAGCAATAATAATCAAGCGTAACTCATCACCAACAACACTGCGGTAGCAGTGCCTTTAGGTGCATAAGAGGACAATATTCGAATTTACTTCGAATATTGTCCCAAGGAGAGTTCGCTCTCCCCTCCTGAGGTCGACAGTTATGTCGAACTCAGATTACAAAAGGAGCCTCCCGCACTATTCGGGGAGGCTCCAGATGGTAGCTTGAGTGCTCAGTGACTAGCTACAGCCTGTCGTAGAGCCACAGCTACTGCAGACATAGCAGCTGCCCGAACGCTGTGTCTGGTTTCCGCAGTTGTAACAGAGTGGAGCGGTCGTATCTTTGACCGTTTTTTTCTTGGACTCACTCACCTCTGCCGCAGGAGCCATCGCCTGACTGACAGGTTCCGTATCCTCAACTTTTGCTTGTTTTACTTCGGATACGTCATTCACCTCAACCTCGGCTGTTTCCGTAAGAAAACTAGTTTGCTCTTCTGGCATGTCATCAAAACTAGCCAGACCAAGCTCGAGCCTGTCGTCAAAACTCAGGTAGTCGAGTGCGAGGCGACGAACAATATAGTCCGTGATGCTGCTCGCCGTGCGAATATCTGGGTCATCGGTTATCCCAAATGGTGCAAAGCTAGTTCCGCGAAGCGTCTTGACGTAGCTCTTCAGTGGGACGCCGTACTGTAGCCCGTGACTTACACTGATGGCAAACGAATCCATCAAGCCAGCTAGCGTCGAACCCTGTCGGCTAACATTTATGAATAGTTCTCCTGGAGCGCCATCGTCGTATTCGCCTACCGTGAAGAATCCATCTAGGTCGGCAACTTCAAAGTGGTACGTGCTACTGCGTCTCTTGCGTGGCAGTTTTCGGCGTACTGCGCCCTTCAGCACAATCTTGCCCTCGTCGCTTGCAGGAACAGCAACTGGTGCAGCAGCTGTGTCTTCTTTTTTGTCGCCATCTTTTTTCGCCATGCTGAGTGGCTGCGCAACTTTACAGTTGTCTCGGTAGATCGCAACTGCCTTTAGACCCATTTTCCAAGCATCCATATGTAGCTGCTCGACGTCTTCAACGGTCGCTTCTTCTGGCATGTTAACCGTCTTACTGATAGCGCCTGACAAAAACGGCTGGACAGCAGCCATCATCTTGACGTGGCCAAGGTAATGAATGGGGTTATCACCCATAGAGCAAGCAAAGACAGGCTCATGCTCTTTACGGAGGTGTGGCGCACCTAAAATAGTCTTTTCTGTGTCGATGTACTCAACGATATCTTTGACCTGGTCTTTGGTGTACCCGAGTGCCACCAGCGCTCGAGGGACCGTCTGGTTGACGATATTCATCGTACCGCCACCAACTAGCTTCTTGACCTTAACCAGCCCAAGGTCGGGCTCAATTCCGGTTGTATCACAGTCCATCATGAGGCCAATTGTCCCTGTTGGCGCTAGCACGCTAGCCTGGCTGTTTCGCACGCCGTATAGTTCCCCGAGCTCGACTGCGTCATCCCATGCTTCCGCCGCTGCACTAAGTAGGTCCTCGGACACAAGACTTGCGTCGATGTGTTCAACTGACTCTCGGTGCATACGCAAAATATGCAGCATATTCTCGCGGTCTTTGTGGTACCCAGCAAAAGGACCAACCTTTTGTGCCATACGAGCACTCGTAGCGTACGCATGACCAGTCAGGACGGCCGTTATGGCCGCTGCCTGTGCTCGACCCTCGTCGCTGTCATAGGGCAAGCCCTGCGCCATCAAAAGCGCCCCTAAGTTTGCGTAGCCGATGCCAAGCTCGCGGTATGCCTTGGCATTTTTGGTGATTCGCTCTGTTGGGTACACGCTGTAACCAACCAATATTTCCTGCGCCGTAAAGATGAGCTCAATCGTGTGTTTAAAGCTATCAATATCAAAGCTAAAGTCATCGTTCAAGTATTTGAGCAGGTTGATACTCGCCAGGTTACAGGCAGAGTTATCAAGGTGCATGTACTCTGAACATGGGTTAGACCCGTTGATGCGGCCAGCATTTGGCGTCGTATGCCATTTGTTAATAACCGTATCAAACTGCATTCCAGGGTCAGCACATCGCCATGCGGCTTCGTTGATCTGTCGGTACAGGTCGCGGGCTTTTATAGTGCGGACAACCTTACCAGTAGTCACTGCCTTGAGGCCCCAATCTGCGTCTGCCTCAACTGCTTGCATGAATTCGTCGGTGACACGGACAGAGTTATTGGCGTTCTGGTACTGCACGCTGAATATGTCTTTGCCGTCGAGGCTCATGTCGTAGCCGGCTGCCTGCAGCGCGCGCGCTTTGTCTTCTTCGATAGATTTACACCAGATGAAATCTTCGATATCTGGGTGATCGGCGTTCAAGATAACCATTTTGGCTGCACGCCGAGTCTTGCCACCACTTTTGATGGCTCCTGCGCTCGCATCGGCTCCACGCATAAAGCTAAGTGGCCCCGAGGCGGTACCAGCACTTTTACCCAGTGCTTCTACACTACTGCGGATGGAGCTAACGTTGACGCCGCTACCTGACCCACCCTTGAAAATCATCCCTTCGTCGGTGTACCACTGCAAAATAGAGCGCATGTCATCGTCGACTCCGAGGATAAAACATGCACTGGCCTGCTGAGCACGTTCAGGCACGCCGATATTAAACCAAACAGGACTGTTAAACGCCGCACGCTGCGTCGCGAGGACATATTTCAGCTCTTCACGGAACGTTTCAGCATCGTCCGAGCTATCAAAATAGCCCTCCTGCTGACCTTGTCGCACAACCGTATCAACCACGCGGTCAATCAAATCTTTTAGCGAAGTTTCGCGTCCTTCGGTGCCAGGAGTACCACTAAAGTACTTCTGCGCGACGATATTCAGGGCGTTTATCGACCAGCCTTCAGGGATCTCAACCCCCAGCTGCTCAAAGACCACTTCACCCGTGCCAGGGTTTTTCAGACTTGAATCTCGTTTTACCCATGATAAGCCGTCATATCCTTTTGTACCTGGTTTGGTGAAGCGTCGAGTAACAACGCTGCTTTTAACTGTCCGTGCCATAATTTTCTCCCTCTATATTTACTTTCTGTTCGACTTTTTTATGCGACGCACACCTCATGCGTCAAAACTTTTATTTGTTACCCCTTGGTGGTCGTTACGACGCACTCTCGATTTTTCGATCGCGAATTTTGTTTAGCTCGCGTTCAAAACTTGCTATATCTGTGAACCGACGATACACACTTGCAAAGCGCACATACGCAACTTCATTTAGTGCCGCCAACCGATCCATGACCATTTCCCCCAGTCTGCCCGACTTGACTTCACCCTCGGCACAGTTTGCGAGCTCTTGTTCGATGCTGCTAACAACCTTTTCGAGCTGCATGCTCGACACCGGTGTTTTTTCGCAGGCTCGATACAAACCACCCAACATCTTGTCGCGGCTGAAAAGCTGTCTCGTGCCGTCATTTTTGACGACGATCAGCTGCGGCCTTTCAATTCGTTCGTAGGTCGTAAATCGGTGTTCACATGACATACAGGCGCGGCGACGGCGTACTGCCTGACCATCCGCTACATCTCGGCTCTCGATGACTTTGGTGTCATCAGTGCCGCATTGGCCACATTTCATGTGTTTTACCCCTTTCGTTTTATAATGAGCGACCTACATTCACCGTTGCCACCCCATGAGCAACGATGCTATATATAGCGTTGTATACATACATCATACCGCCACCCATGGTGGTATGTAAAGACATTTTCCGCTGTATTATTTAATACATAAGCGGACATTTACCCCTGTTATTTGTCTAGATCTTCGCTTGTTGCGTCAGTTTTCTTGCGACGCTGCGTCAGTCGGCGCAAAAATGATGGTTTTTCGAGCTCGTCTTCGTCATGGCTTGATACAACTGGTCCGTGCACAGTTTCTGGTGTTTCTTGCTTATTTTTCTCATCGAGATCCCAAATATTTGGCACAGGAACGTCGCTCGTAAAGTCAGTCTGAACGGTTTCATGCTCTTCTGGAACACTCATGTCGATAGCCGCCATGTCATTATCGGCAATTTTGGCGACCGTATCAACTTGAGCCACTTCGGTGGCCGTATCTGCAGACTCTGTTACTTCAGGCTCGAGCGGCTGGGTAGTAATGGCCATCGGCGCAGCGACAGGCGCTTTTCGCTTAGCGAAATACGACGCATCAAACCCCGTGGCAACAACCGTTATGATAATTTCGCCTTCTACTTCTGGGCTAATAGTTGCACCAAAGATGATATTGGCATCAGGATCAGCCGCAGCCGTAATCGCCTCGGCAGCAGTGTTGATCTCGTGCATCGAGAGGTCGTTTCCACCGATAACGTTGAATAGTATGCCCCTTGCACCATCGATAGACACCTCGAGTAGTGGTGACTCAATAGCCTGTTGTGCAGCCTGAACAGCACGGTTTTCGCCGCTGGCACGCCCGATACCCATTAGGGCCGAGCCGGCGTTGCTCATCACCGCTTTAACGTCGGCAAAGTCTAAGTTTATAAGCCCATGTACAGTGATAAGGTCAGATATACCCTGGACGCCTTGCCTCAACACATCGTCAGCAACTTTGAACGCCTCGAGAAGCGGTGTCTGCCTGTCGATAGTCTGTAAAAGTCGGTCGTTCGGGATAATGATGAGTGTGTCGACCGCACTGCGCAGCTTTTCTATTGCAACTTCTGCGTTGCGTCGACGTTTTTCGCCCTCAAAAGCAAATGGTTTGGTCGCAAAACCAACCACCAAAGACCCCTGTTCTTTAGCAATGTTAGCAACAATATGGCCGGCTCCACTGCCGGTGCCGCCACCTGCACCAATAGTGACAAACACCATGTCTGCACCCTGCAAAGCGGCTTTTATTTCATCGGTCGACTCTGCTGCAGCTCGCTCACCCACCTCTGGGTCTGCCCCTGCGCCAAGCCCACGAGTCGTGTCACGACCGATGTGGATTTTGGTGGTAGCATGGGAGTTTTCGAGCGCCTGAGCATCAGTATTTACCGCAACGAACTCAACACCGTCCACGCCAGCGTCAACCATACGGTTTACGGCCGCACCACCTGCTCCACCGACGCCAACAACTTTAATACGTGCAAATGTCTCGATCGCGGGGTCAACTGCTTGTGCCATATGTTAGTACTCCTCCAACACTTATATATGTGTAGTATACGTTAGGTAGCCTGTGTCTGCAATGCCAACTGCGCACAAAAATAATACTGTCGAAACTTCCTAAAAATTTGCTGAGTACATTTGGATTCCTGGCAAAATACGCACGAACAAAACAGTTACTCTGGCATGTATTTTACCTGGGATTGCATTTTAACAGATAGAGCTTTTACTTCATTTTGTTTTTACTGCAAAAAACTTAGCCCACCGGATGCTCGCACGCGAGGACCCTATTCGTCTTTAAAACGTTTGAAAAAGTTTCCGATGTTTTTTAGCTTGCCGCCAAATGCCTCAGACTCAGGCACCGCTTGGCCCTGAACGTACGGCGTTAGCAAAATATCGAGCATCATAAGCCCCGTGGCAGTCGCAAACGATGGGTCATCAACAGTGTCTACCAAGCCTTCGAGCCCTTTGATCTTACCAATTCGGGCAGGAAGCTGCAGCTTTTCCCGAGCGAATTCCGCCAGCCCCGGCAATGCGGCGCTTCCACCGACGATCACCACCCCACCAGGGAGTTTTCGCGACCTATGTACCTTGGCTAACTCTTTGTCGACGTATTCGAGCAACTCGTCTACTCTCGCCTCGGCGATCATATTGACCTCTGTTTGTTCAAAGGTGTAACCGGCGCCGTCAACAATAATCCGAAACGTTTTATCGGTGTCATCTCCGAGTCGAGCATTTTTCAGCTTAACTTGCTCTGCGACCTCGAGGTCAGTCTTAAGCCCTATAGCCAAATCGTTCGTTATATGGACACCGCCCATCGGTATAACAGCCACATGGACGATTTCTCCATCCTCGATAACTGCAAGGTTCGTCGTACCTGCGCCGATGTCGATAACTGCAGCCCCGGCCTCTTTTTGCTTTCGGTCCAGCACTGCCTCGGCAGCAGCAAGCCCCGACATTGTTTTATGCTGCGGCATTATCTGCGCACGCTCGAGAACACTATCGAGGTTATGGATGTTAGGCGTAGCAGCGGTAATAATATGGCAATCCACTTCGAGCCGAACACCGTGCATCCCGACAGGGTCTTTGATGTTGTCCTGACCATCTAGGCGATAGTTTCGAGCAAACACCTGTATGATCTCTCGGTTTGCCGGTAGTTTGACTATAGCGGCGGCTTCTTCGACCCTATCTCGGTCGTCGGCAGTTATTTCGCGGTTCACACCACTTATGGCGATGACACCGCGCGAACTCATACCAAGCACATGTGAACCGTTTATATTTACTGTGGCCCGCTCAAGGCGTGTGCCAGCAATACGCTCCGCATCACTTATAGCCTGCACAACCGCTTCTGCTGCGTCGTCTATGTGCATAACGACGCCTTTACGCATACCACTGTTTTGGCTAAGGCCGTGGCCTATCACCGAAATAGCCCCGGTCGCAGGGTCCCGCGTCCCGATAACACACCGTACCGTCGATGTACCGATATCAAGACCCACATAGTGTTCTATTGATTTTTCTTGCATAATGGACATAGTATACCGCTTATCTTTGCAGGGGGCAACTTCGGGCATTACACATAACCCCTCTGATAAAACACATAGCGCCAGTCTGCGCAGGTAAAACAGTACCTAGGGTATGATCAATCTGCGTTCACCATCGGCGGCAGTAAACAACGTGTGCAAATTTTTGAACACGTCTGCATTCGCTTCTTTGTCACCCCCTGCATGATCGGGGTGAAACTTCTTGGCCAAAAGACGGTAAATCGATTGATCTGACAAACCCGCTTGTTTCATGGCTGACGCATCCACTACTGCGTCCATTAGTGATCTTGCTAGTCCATTTTTTGCGAGAAATTCTTGCGCCCGTAATCGTAACGCTTCCATCGCAGTATCAATCTCAGCCTCTACCGCCTCTTCACGTTGCCCTGAACCCCGTCTCGGAGACGCTACATTTACAAATTCTTTTGCTTTATAGCCCTTATAATATTTCGGCTGTCCAGAGTTACTATGCATACCTCCACCGCCGAAACTTGTTATGGATCCAACTTTTTGAAAAAACTGTTGGCTACGATATTCATCGGTCGTGAAACGATTCTGGAGTATCGTTCGAGCATCGAGCGTCCCGAAAAATGCTTCAAAATCATTGAGTAGATTTTGCTGGATGTCGTCCTGGCCTATTGGTGTCTTGCCATGTTCTCCCCAGCTCCAACCGTCTGACCGTACCGAATATTGCCGTTCTGATTCACCTGCCACCCCAAACGACACATGATAGAGCAGCCCTGGTTGATCATAGCCGCCGATAATAATTTTACATGTATCGGCGCCACGTCCACTTGGTCGTGGTTTTTTGTGATCTGCAACAATGCTTTCTCTATCATTTATGTGCAGCTCAACACCCCTAGTGTACATCCACAGATATTGATCGTTGAGATGAGCGATGTCTTCTTTGTATAACTCAGGGGTTATAGCTGCGCCACTCGAATCATATCGTTCAAGATTCACCATAATAGTACTATTATACACTTTTCTATATTTTTGTCAATATTTCGCAGCCGTCTTCTGTCACGAGCACCGTGTGTTCAAACTGTGCCGAACGACTACCATCGACCGTCAATAATGTCCAACCATCGTGGGCTTGAAATATTCGGTGTGACCCGAGTGTTGTGATCGGCTCGATCGCTATCGTCATACCAGCGCGCAACATCGGCCCCGTGCCAGCATGACCGTAGTTTGGTATTTCGGGCGCTTCATGCAGCTCATGACCCACACCGTGCCCAACGAGCTCTCTCACAATCCCCAGTTCGTGCTCCCGCAGCACCGCCTCTACTGCCGCAGATATATCCCCGACGCGCGCACCAGCCTTAACTTGCTCTATACCTGCGTATAGTGCGGCCTCGGTCCCCGCAAGCAGCCGCGAGGCAGCTTTATCGGGCTTGCCACCTACACACACCGTTATACCTGCATCCGTCACCATACCATTCACCGTCACGCCGTAGTCAAAGTTGACGATATCACCGTTTTTAAAAGGACGGTCGTTTGGGATGCTGTGCTGAACTTCGTTGTTATTGGATATGCAAATTATATCTGGATAGCCCTCAAAACCACGAAAAGACGGCGTTCCACCCAATTTTTCAGTCTCGGCGGCGGCTAGTTTAGAAATATCCCGCGGAGTCATCCCTGCCACCACTTTTTTCTTGATCAACACGAGCACAGACGCAAGTATCCGTCCGCTCTCGCGCATAGACTGGATCTCGGCAGGTGTTTTTGGGCGCATATCGTGCAGCCTCGCTTTAGATTTGTAACGCTTTAGTAATTTCCGCGTACACGTCCACTGGGGTGCCGTCGGCACTTACTTCGTGAACAGTAACACCGTAGTCTTTGTACTGCTGCAAAATAGGCTGCGTCGCTGTCTCGTACAGACGATACCGCTCAGTGATAGCCGCATCTGTGTCATCAGGTCGTCCACGCTTAGCGAGGCGCTCCCTGGTTTCGTGCTCACTCACATCCATGTGCACCACGACTGGTTTCTCGAAACGACCATCTTTGACCTGACCCATCAGCCAGTCGACCTGAACTGCGGTCCGTGGGAACCCGTCCAGGATAAATTCATCGCTCGTATCTATAATGTCGAGTACTTTGTCGAAAACATGGATAACTTCTTCGTCGCTCAGTAGTTTTCCTTCGAGCATTTCAGCGCGTCGGTGGCCGGTAACTAGCAGTCGAAAGATATCACCACTAGAGATATATGCGTAACCGTGTTCATCCGCGAGCTTATGCCCTTGCAAGCTTTTGCCAGCGCCAGCAGGTCCCATTAGTAATATCATGCTAATTTCTCCTTAACTAATCTTGCTATAACTGATCCATCAGCCGCGTTGCCTGAACGCTGCTTCACCAACCCGATAACCTGGCCCATGGCTTGCATGCCACTGGCGCCCGATTCAGCAATAACCGCATCAATAATCTGTGCTATATCGTCTTCGCTCATCTGTTCGGGCAAATATTCTTCTATGATGGCTTTTTCAGACAATTCTTTGTCGGCCCTGTCCTGCGACCCACCCTGAATGTATAAATCGGCGCTTTCTTGTCGTTTTTTGGCTTCTTTTGCAAAGAGCGTAACGATCTCGTCGTCGCTCAAACCTTCATCACGCTTACCAGCTGCAACCTCGGCATACAAAATCGCGCTCTTGAGCCCACGCAAACATTCAAGCCGCAGCGAGTCGCCTGCGAGCATAGCTGTCTTGATGTCGTCGGTAAGTTTTTGCTTGATCATACGGTGTTTCCTTCGAGCTGAATACCTCGACTAGCTGTCTCTAGAAAAGATGCCGAGCTAGGTCCACAAACATACCGTACTTTAGGCACGACGATTGCAGACCAAAGCCCATCCACCAAAACATGCATCAGCAGCGGTTCCTAGCGTTGACCTAGCTTGGTCTTTTTCAGCTTAACTGCCTTGCGCTCAGTGCGAACAATCGCCTTTAGGCGACGGTCACGCTTGCTGATTGGTTTTTCGAAATATTGGCCAGATTTGACCGCAATCACGAGACCAGACTGCTGTACGCGGCGGTTAAACCGACGAATCAAATTTTCGGCTGATTCTTTGCCGTCTTTACGTGTAACTTCTATCATACTCGGGAGAGTATAGCAGTTATAGAGGTACGTGGCAAGAGATACAGCGCATAAAATGTCTGGTTTAGGCTATTTCTGTCGTTTTTAACGCAAATAAGGTATGCGGGTAAGCATATTTTTAGCGCTTACGCGAAGTGAGAGATGGACAATAAAACTGTGGCCGAGGTGAAACGTTACGCTACGTGGCGTTTTTGAGCAGTGCGCTGACTTTTGAGCACGATACTCTGCAGCTCTTTAAAGATAGGAAACGACTTATTCGTGTGATAAATTTTGGTATTCCCCTGTTTTTCACTAATGAGGAAACCAACTTTTTCAAGCCGTTTGAGCTCGCGCTGGATGTTACCGGCATCTTCTTTGATCAGCTTAGCCAGGCCGCGGACATGTGTCTTAAAGTCTGGATATTTTGCATAGATTACGATAATCTTGCGTCGAACTCGTGAAGTTATAAATACATCTAACATTTTAATTCTTCCCCGCTTATGAATGCATAAGCTTTCCATTGTCACATCAACAACGTACTCCAAGTAGTATACCTGTCACGAAACACAATTTCAACCGCATTTTTTCGCAAATTGCGCCAACTGCCGCGAATATGCTGCCACATCGGGCAATCACCCAAAAATACCGCTATACTAGTATCTATGCGATATTACGAAGTTCTGGTTGGCGATATGCAGTTCCACGGGGACGGCGCGTTGACTTACGCCTGGGACGAGCCGCTGCTGAAGGGGGCCGTCGTTAGAATAGCCCTCCGCAGCAGGCCAGTGCTCGGCATAGTACTTCGAGAAGTGCCAAAACCACACTTTACCACCAAACCGATATCGGCCGTCTCCGACGCCCCAGCATTACCAAGCGAAACGTTGCAATTACTGCACTGGCTCCATAGTTACTATCCCGCGCCGATGGGAACCATCGTCAGGCAGTTTCTGCCGCCATCAACCGCGTTTAAACCGAAGGCTCGAATCGAGGCCGATACCATCCAGACAGTTCAGACGCCGCCCAGCACAGAAAAAGACGCGCCAAACATCACCGCAGCGCAGCAGCTTGCCCTAGACACTATCACCATACCAGGCACCTATCTACTGCACGGCGTGACCGGCAGCGGGAAAACGCGCGTGTACCAGGAACTAGCCAAAAAATGTTTACTCTCAGGCCGGTCAGTTATCGTATTGACCCCCGAAATAGGCCTCACCGAACATTTGGTGCAAAGCCTGTCCGACTTGCCCGCAAAACAGTTTGTGCTTCATTCGCAGCTGACAACGGCCGCGAGACGTGATGTTTGGTACGATATTCTATCGGCAAGTGGCCCCGTCGTCGTAATCGGGCCGCGGTCTGCCCTGTTTACCCCTGTAAAAAATATCGGGCTCATCATCATGGACGAGTCGCACGACCAAGCCTACAAAAACGATGGCGCACCGCACTACCGAACAGATCGAGTCGCCGCAAAACTCGCACAGCTACACAACGCACCCGTCGTGTACGGCACGGCAACGCCAAATATAGAGGACGCGTACGTCATGGAGACAAAAAATCGACCAATCATCACCATGCAGGAACGCGCCATCCAGTCAGAATCCCAATCTGTAACAGAGCTGGTTGACATGCGCGATAGCAAAAACTTCGGGCGAAGTCGCATCCTCACAACGCCTCTGCTCCAGACGATCGATCAGGCCTTGAGCCGCGGCGAACAATCCCTCCTTTTTTTGAATCGCCGCGGTACAGCAAACACCATACTCTGCAGCTCATGCGGTTGGCGGGCAGTATGCGAACACTGCGACCTTCCGATAACGTACCACAGTGATGCACATCAACTTCGCTGTCATGTATGTGGGCGGAAACAGCCACTGCCCTCCGCGTGTCCCGACTGTCAATCGGCCGATATACTCTATAAAACCATCGGCACAAAAGCAGTCGAAAGTGAAATACAGCGCTTGTTCCCTGCGGCACGCGTCAAAAGGTTTGATACGGATATTGCGAGAGACGACCAAATACAAAACCAGCTTCATACGCTGCAGGATGGCACTGTCGACATCATCATCGGCACCCAGATGGTCACCAAGGGGTTAGACCTACCAAAACTCGCTGTCGTGGGCGTCATAAATGCCGACCAAGGCCTGATGATGCCCGATTTTACCGCCAGCGAGCGAACATACCAGCTACTCGCCCAGGTCGTAGGCCGAGTGGGGCGTGGGCACACCGACGGCAAAGTCATCCTCCAGACCTATGTGCCCGACAACCCAACGTTGAACGCCGCAGCCTCGCAAGATTGGACGGGGCACTACACGCGCGAGCTCGCCGAACGCCGGGCATATCATTTCCCGCCTTTTTGTTTCCTGGCCAAACTAACCTGCTTACGCGCCAGTGCGACCTCGGCCGAATCAGCCGCAACCAAGTTAAAGCAACAGATAGAAAAAGATCATCCCAGGGTAACTGTCGAGGGTCCATCGCCTGCATTTCACCCCCGTGAAAGTAAAAAATATAAATGGCAGTTGATCGTAAAAAGTTCGAGTCGACAAGCACTCATAGCCATCATCGATTCTTTGCCCTCGGGCTGGCAACACGACCTCGATCCGACAAATCTTCTCTAGCCGCAGTCCAGATGGGTGACAGAAACTATCGTTGCCTGCTATACTTTTCCCATATGGACAACAAACTCATCACCCTTCCAAACCCCCACTTACGTAAACGATCGCAAAAAGTTGGTATTATCAGCGACGAGATCAAACAGCTCATCGCCGCGATGGAATCAGCGACGCTTAACTGGGAGGCATCCCGCGAGCATGAAGTCGGCGTCGCTCTCGCCGCCGTGCAGATAGACCAGCTTTACCGAGTGGTCATTGTCCGTAATAATTTTGATGACAAAGCCGACCAAACATTCAAAGTACTCATCAACCCCGAAATAACCAAATATGAGGGTGGCCTTGTCGATGATTTTGAAGGCTGTTTGAGTATCAAAGACACCTACGGCAAAGTGCCACGCTACCACCGTGTGCGCGTCAAAGCACTCGACGAAACGGGGCGCGAATTCCGCGTCAAAGCCGATGGTTTCCTCGCAAGAGTCCTCCAGCACGAAATAGACCACACCAACGGAATCGTATTCGTAGACCACATCAAAGACAACCCTCATGCGTTCTACACACTCACAGACGAAGGAAAACTCGAGCCCAAAGATTATGAAAATGTCATCAAAAACAACTCCGACCTCTGGGACTAAACCCAGAATCGTTTTTTTTGGGAGCGGCCCTGTTGCGGCTGCTTCACTTGAACTCTTGCTAGAATCTTTTACTATCGAGACAGTTGTTACAAAACCAAAGCCGGCCCATCATAAAGGCGTCTTCCCCGTTATCGAAGTCGCCGAGCGCATACATGCGCCTATTATCTATGTATCATCAAAAAAAGAGGTCTCAGAAAAAATTACCGCTTCTGTTTTTGAAAGCTCTGTGGCCGTACTGATCGACTTTGGCATCATTGTTGCAGAGGATGTTATCGACGCGTTTCCGCTGGGTATTATCAACAGTCACTTTAGCTTACTACCCGAGCTGCGCGGCGCTGACCCCATAACATTTGCACTTCTCAGTGGCCAGGAAAGAACCGGCGTTAGCCTGATGCACCTCGTCGTGGCTATGGACGAAGGCCCACTACTTGCCACTGGCATCCAAAATAATATCTCCACCCTGAACAATACAGAACTAACCTACCACCTTGTACAACTCAGCTATGTGCTCCTCAGAGATATGTTACCTGGCTATATAGATGGAACCATCACGAGTTACATCGACCAACAGAATGTCCACACCGCCATCACTACGTTTCCCTATCCCGCCACGCCATCCTATACCCGCAAGTTGACCAAGGCAGATGGCCTACTCGACTTCAATAAACCCGCCCTGCAGCTCGAGCGCGAAGTGCGAGCATTCAATGAGTGGCCGAAAAGCCGAACGGTAATCGCCGGCAAAGATGTGGTGATAACCGCTGTTCACATCGCAGAAAACACTTTAGAAAATGTAGATAAAAAAACAGTATTTGTCGCCAATAAACAGCTCTGCATGCAAACTGCTGATGGCATATTGATTATCGACCGCCTGAAGCCCGCCGGCAAACCCGACATGTCGGCAGCCGCCTTCCTAGCCGGCCACGCCGCATCGTTATAATAAAATCGCAGCGGAATCTTGTAGCACAAACCCAGACTCTTACCTGAAAAATATACTCACCGCACTAGTGAGTATAGAAAAAGTAATTTACGTGGTGGAGCATGGCGGAGTCGAACCGCCGACCTCGGCAATGCGAATGCCGCGCTC
>CAZLLY010000016.1:0-18247 GCA_964560755.1 uncultured Candidatus Saccharibacteria bacterium
CTGGCGGTTTTAATAACTTCGGAGAATTCATCCCCATCGAGAAATTCAACCAGCGTATTTCGTACTGGCGGTTGTTGATACACACGAAGATTTTCCTTCGCCGTAAATTCAAAAACTTTATCTTTCACATCATCAAGCGTATATGGTTTTTTGAGATGTTTTTCTATGTCCAAAAACTCAGGAAACCCCTGCTCTCTCGAGATCCTTAACGTATCGTTCAGTTCTATGAATGATCCCATATTATCTCCTTGCTACACCTTGCAATGTGTCGTATATTTTGCTATAATCTAAATATCAAGACGAAGGCGATCCGAACGGTTAATTACCTAAGGAGAACCTTCTTTTTTATGTTCTATTTTTTGCCGCACCGATGGGCTGCTTAAGTAGTCAAAGTACTTCGGCTCAAGTTGCTTATATAGTGACGATGCATACTTTTTATTCGGAAAGAGTATCTTCTCAAACTTATCCTGTTCTATCAAGAAATCAACGAGCCCTTTATAGTCGCCATCTCCAGAAACAAGAACAATTTTGTCGAATTTCTCCCTAGCATATACGCGCTTCATCACATTAAGGACTATATCGGTATCGACATTGCCCTTCTTCTTGCCAAGCATCGCACTGTTATGTTCTCGAAATACCAAGATAAAGCCGGACTCCTGTATATACTCGTACAGTTTTTCGTATTTTACCCCATCAATCACATACCCCATGTAGTAAAATGCCTTCTCAACACCGTACTTTTCTCTGAGATACATGCGAAACCGACCGAGATCAATCTGCCATGATGGGTTAGTGTCAACAGTTCCCATTTTGAGATTCTGACCATCTACGTACGCGTAGTTATTCGCCATATTACGAAATCTCCTTAATTCCTACTCTCTTCTGTTCCGTCGTATCCCTATCCCGCACCGTCACCGTCCCGTCCTCTAACGTTTGGAAGTCGATGACGATGCAAGCTGGTGTGCCGATTTCATCTTGGCGGCGGTAACGCTTACCGATATTACCATTGTCATCCCAAGTGATATTGTTGTATTTCGCTTTTAGCGTGCGGTACACTTCACGTGCTTTTTCTACGAGCTCTGGTTTATTTTTGAGCAGTGGTGATACACAAAATTTATACGGCGCAAGGTGTTCTGGCAGCGCAAGATAGATACGCTTTTCGCCGTTTTGTTCATCCTCACGGTAGCTACTGCATAGTACGGCCATGATGGCGCGTTCGACACCAAATGACGGCTCGATAACATGAGGAACGAATGGTGAACTACCGTCTTTAGGGCGGTATTCCATATTTTTGCCGCTTACGCGCTGGATATTGCCAAGGTCAAAGTCGGTGCGATATGCCAGACCCATCAGCTCTTCGCGGCCTATCGGGTAGTCAAACTCAAAGTCAATTGTGCGCTTGCTGTAGTGTGCGCGGTCAGCCTCGGCAACTTCGAGCTCATGCACGCTTGTTTCTGGCAAACCAAGTGCCGTGAACCATTGTTTGCACTGGCCAACCCAATGTTCAAAACTTTTATCCCATTCATCAGGATGTACAAAATACTCGATTTCCATTTGCTCGAACTCGCGACTCCGAAACACAAAGTCTCGTGGGCTAATTTCATTACGAAATGCCTTGCCCTGCTGCCCGATGCCAAAAGGAACATCCGGGTAAAACGTATCAACAACGTTTTTATAATTTGTAAAAATCCCCTGTGCCGTCTCTGGCCTTAACCATACTGTATTTGCACCCACCGCGTCACGTAAGTCAGTTCTAACGGGTAGTGCTACTTCTTCCTCGTTATTATTCTGCATACTGGTAATGATGGCTTGTAAGTCCTCTTGTGTGGCCTTGATTTCTGCAAGAGTGTCGGCAGTAGGGCCGATTTTAGTCTCGAACATCATGTTAAATGCTCTCGCCTCACCGAACGTGCCCTCTTTGCCACACGTTGGGCATTTGTTTGGGTCGTCGAGTTTATCTGCACGAAAACGGCCATGGCAATTTGAGCACTCCACCAGTGGGTCGGTGAATGTATCAACATGTCCGCTGGCCTGCCAGACTTTTTGGTTCATCAATATCGCCGCATCGACGCCGTACATGTCATCGCGCTCCTCGACAAACATTTTCCACCACAGCTGCATGATGTTGCGCTTTAGCTGCACGCCAAGCGGGCCGTAATCCCACGTGCCAGCGAGGCCACCGTAAATATCTGAACCCTGAAAAATAAACCCACGTCGTTTACATAAACTGACTATATCCTCTAGCTTAACTTGGTTTTTTTGGTCACTCATAATGCGCCTATTATACCTTCTGCCACCCAAAACACGAAAAAGCTTGTTAGCTACTACTCCTGTGATGAAAAATATCTAACGGACAATCACAGCCTGTCCACCACCTTCAGCCATATTTGATTGAAGTTTTGAAGCGCTCCACGTTAGGCTGCCATATGCTTTAAGCGGGTCGCGAATATGAAAATTTATTGGATTATCAGCCGAACCATCGACGCCGTACACCACTCGCACATGTGCATTTTTTGCAGTATACACAACGCCTCCGCTAGCCGTATTCCAACTATCTGCTTTTGCGGTCGCCCCTATAATACCCCAGACAATCACCGGGTTGCCTGCGCGAATAGCAGCCGAAACTTGCTGTACCGACGGGTTGATGAGAACGTCCGCTCCCCGTCCATAGCTCCGCGCTACTCGAGCGATCGGCCTTGCGAATACTCCCCAGCCCGTTACAGACTCAACCCCATCTACATTTCCAACGAACATTTCATTTGGATCTTGCCACGTGTTTGTCGCAGTGTCGCGTAGCTGCGGAGCATAACCAACCCTACTAAGTACCTCGTCGTCGGTTGTCGATATACCATATAACGCCAACGCCATACGAAGTGAAGATTCTTCACAGCTCAGCGCATGTGTTTGGAAAAATTGTGGCACGCCGAGTTTTACCGTCTCGTACGTAGTAGTGAAACTTTTACTAAAAGCGACACCCGGCAGACCAAAGACCGGCGTAACGTCAGCGGCGAGGGCAACCGTATACGTGGCTTGATACTGGAATCCATTTGGGTGAAATGTCAGTGTGTTCCCAGACCACGAAAATGAACCGTCAACCTTTGGACTTATTGAAAATGCTTTTTCTGCACTGGAACGCTCCACAGGCTGATCAAAAGTTAATGCAACGGCGCTCTGGGTAGAAACTCTGTCACCAGAAGGTGATGAGCCGATGACTCTAACCTTTCCAGGTGTAGAAAAAGAAAATTGTTTATCTTGCATAATCACGCCGCCGCCACTGCCAGCAGCACCTTTTTTGACGGTTAACGTATACGCCTCACCAGGGCTAACATTAACAATAGATAGCTTGTACTGCGTATCACTTACCCATTCACCCCTTCCAGGAATGTTTTTCTCGAACAAAGTCTGCGTTTTATTCATCGGTTTATCAAAGGTAAACGTAACCACACTGCCGGGCACAATAAACCCACTATGGTCTGTCGTTGCCTGAGGTTCGCTTACCGTTTCAAACACATATCTTCCCACAATACTTTTTTCTGCTGGTTGATTTGCATCGATTATTTCGGCTTCATATCGCTTGCCCTGCTCTAAAGGCTGTTTGAGTTTCCAGGTAAACGTTACGTCATCGCTGCTTGTCGGTACCTCATCTATAGGGAGACCTGTGGTTTTTATGAGTAGTTTCCGTAGCCCATGGTTTGCGTATGCAAGCCGTACCGACAGGTCGCCAGAAATCTGAACGTTTTTAGCGTCTTTTACGGGAACTTGTCCGACGATATCTGGAGTTTTCTCAATGCCCACTTTGACGACTTGCTGCGGTTTCGTGCCACTCGCGATATCGATCGTCGGCTCCACATTCACAAACTCAGCGTGCAGTGACGTGCCAGGGCTAAAAGAAGCTTTCGGTGTAAAACTTACCTGCTCTACACCACTGAGAGACTTCTTTACCTGCCACGTCCCTTCAACTTTTTCACGCCACTTCACCGTTACATTTGCTTTTATTGGTCGGTCAAATGAAAACTGTATCGGCTCATTAAAAACATGTCCGTTTAAATCAGCAAGCAAAACAGGTCGATGCCCGTAAACAAAGATTATCCCAAAGCCTGTCACGAGAATAACGCCCGTAAGACCCAAAATGACGCTTCGCGGCGTTAACCAAAAATGGAAGTAGATACGTATTTTGAGCAAACGTTCATAAAGACTGTTTTTGAGCCATTTTATGTCCTTTATAGGTCGTACTAAACGAAACGTTTTCATATAGATTTTTATGTTTTTGTACTGACGCTATTATTTTACCACACAACATTGGTTTGTGCACAAGTCGTATACTCTTCGGCTGTATTTTTGTTATTGGTGCATGGCCAATGCCTGTGTATTAGACACCGATGGGCTCACCTTGGATACAGTCGTTCATTACTTTTACAGGTACACTAGCGTCTCGGCTATTTGGCCATTAGTAGCGGGGTCCTTGTGCAATAGACCGTATATACTCTTTCGTCCAACTGTTGCGAGCAAGACCGCTGCGTGAGCATCAATACTTTGCTCTGACGGTGTTCGGGGCAAGCTTAAGCCCTCTATTCCTAAACACCTAGGCTGACCACGTCGACCCATCCGATTTGCCGTCGACCACCATTTTGGCTCTTTGTATGGCTCTTCCCGAGTTACACTCACCGTCTGTGGAGTTACCCCCAGTTCTGTTTCAGGGAAAAACCATGCACCAATCTTCTCGAGCTGTATTTTTGCATCAAAAATACCATCCCCAGATACATGCGCACCGCAAAATTGCGTGGCCCACATCGCCAGTACTCGACCAGTTCCCCCTTCTGTACTACTTTTTATACTTACAGTCTTCGCTAAACTCGGTATATCACCAAACTGCATATCCTTCGGTAGATCCTGATAGTTATATGTTACCGGATGGCTCTTTGCGCGAGATGACGCCAAGCTTGTTACTGTCAGATAATGTGCATGGACCATATATGCACTACCAACACACGGTGGACCATCGACTAAATTTGCCTCAAAATCTGCTGCCATTTACAAACTTACTCCTTATATTACCCCATGGTAATATGCGACTGTCCCCCTATGCAAGCACGAGCAGATTGCATTTTAGTGTGATAGGTCGGACCTCGCACACTTTTTCGGCGGTTAGATAGATAGGTAAAATTGGCGGAGCGTGACGATAAGTGGCGAAAGTTTTTTTGTGAGGTCATCTGCAACAGAAACGCGCCGTGTCGAAGAGAGCGTATTGCTCCCAAAAAGTACTCTCAGGAATTTTATCTGGTCAGTGTCAAAAGCGCCTTGGCCTTCTGGAGGTTTCTTAAAGGCGACATGTTCAAAATCAAAATCGTAACGCTGGCCAGATACAAGCGAGTCACCATCGGTGTCATCGATCAGGTTCGGCATGTGCCCCGTATGGGAAAGTAGCTGCGCGCCAAGCCACATTTCAATATAGCTCGTACCGATCCGCAGGTCGCCCAGCGCACGGACCGACTGCGCTAACACCTCAAACAACTCAGGTTCTACGGTGTCTTCGGTAATTTTGTGCATCATTTTGAGCATGTCATAACCAAACATTGTCCGCTGCACATCTGACGTTACGGACGAGGCATGTTCGATCAGCCTCGCCGAAACTAATGTCCCGATAGAACCTTTGCCCGGAACATAGAGTAGCTCGCTGATACTAAACAGCTCGATTCCACCGGCCAGTTTGCTTCGAACTTTACGGACACCTTTGGCCATAAGGGTTATTTTTCCATCGTTCCCCGTCAAAACCGTCACGATACGGTCGGCCTCGCCGTAGTCCACGCGGCTCAAAACAATCCCCATCGTCTGGCGCTGGTTCATTTTTTTGGCAGCCCCACTGCCGCTATCACTTGGCAAAGCCGTGTTGTAGTCGTATCCGATTTAGCCAAAACCTGCACGACGCTCAGCTCTTTGCCAAGCACCGACATTTTTTCCAGTACGTCGACACGTTGCCGAGTCAGCAGTATCACCGGAATACGCTGCCATTCTGGGTAACTTTTAAATTCATATAAAAATTCTATACCGTTATGGCGCGCCATTTGAGGCTCAAGCACCACCACATCTGGCTTATGCTCGTCGGCCAAAAATACCGCCTGCTGCGCAGTTTTTGCATGAGCAACGCTGTGACCCGCAGACATGAGCGCCTCACTGTACGCCCCTGCTACGATTTCATCTGGCTCGATCAATAAAATACGCATCGACTACACCAACTGAAGCTGGTTACAAACGGGCAGCGTCGTCGCCAACCCCGTCAGGTTGTGATAGCGCGCAACGTGCAACTTTGCAGCCACCGACTGCAACAAATTCTCGGCGATAAACACACCCGTCGCAGGCCCACTCGTCAACCGTGCCAGTGGCTGACGCACTGTCCCGTAGAGGTGTTTTGCACGTCGAAATGCCTCAGTACTCAGCTCATTTTCCTCGGTATACAGCCCCGCCACAATACCGTAGCGACTGCGGTGCGCCACGAGTCGAAGGGGGATCTGTTTCTCATCTTCTGAAACAGCCGCCACAAACACTTGTCCCAAACTTACAAGCGCCGCCTGCAACACTAGTTTGTCACTCATGACTGGTGCCATACGCGGGAGTTCGTCTAGGCGTAATTCTACCCCGTACCGTTTTGCGAGCGGACTCAGCTGCTGCAGTGCGTCGTAAAGCAGTGACGAGATGGTTACCGGTTCCATTTCTGGGTTTACCAAATGCTCTATCAAGCGCGCGTTGAGCGCATATGATTCGGTCAAATGCATCGCCGAATCAGCAATATCGTGCACGAGGCTCCATCTCTCGAGCTGCGTGGCGGCGTCGGCATTAGAGGCAACCTCAGACAGTCGCGTCAGTTGCAAAAAAACCTGAGAAAGCTGGTCTGCCACGCTCAAAAACAGTCGTTCATCTGGCCGAGGCTGGTCTGCGTACTGTTTCACGATAAAATATTACCCCCTATATAGCCCACCACAGCTTACTAAAGCCTAGTATAGCAAGAAATGTTGGCCGAGAATGCAGTGAAAATTACTTTTGAAAGCTTGCGTTTGGCAAGATACTCGCGTCAAAGTCTTTTATAAACGTGTCCGATTCTGTCCAAAGTTTTAGCGTCTTGTCACGCACCGGCAAGATAACCATGCTGCCCTTTTTATTCTGAGACAGTTGGCCGTCCAGGCGCGCGCCTGTCACCCCTGCCACCTGAGGCAGTACATATGGCTTAATCTTTAAGCCACCTTGCTGCAATTGACCGGCAAATTGTTTCAAAACGACACTGTATTTCTGGTCGACGACTTCCATGCGGAGCGCAAAGTTTGATGTATCAGCAGTAACCGACGGCACAACTTCAGGATAGGCATATAGGCTAACCGGCGTGCTGCCATTACCCGACGCAACATACACACTCCAATTTCTCGGGTATTGTAGTCTGACAGTCCCAAACTCCACAGGCCCTACGTACGTTTTTAGCGGGTTCTTTGAGGCTTCGGCATAGGCCACTGCGTCCTCGGCTTTAACCTTTTTGGTGTTTGCCTCTACTGCCGTAGCGATTTTTGCGTCGACGTTCTTTTTATAATCTTGCTGGCCTGCAAACGCCCACACGCCAAATACGATCGCCCCGACCAAACCGACACCGAGCACCACAAAAGCGAGCACCGATACCATTGAACCATGCGCATCACCACGAAGTCGTTTCATACTGGTTATGGTAGCGTACTGGGGTGGTTCATGCAAGTTTTTTGCCGAAATCGTACAACCAAACACCATTTTTCTGACCAACAATCTTTTCATTTGGCAGTTTAAAGGCAACACTCACTAACTTCCCCCCGTAGCCCTGCATGCGATCACCCAGTTTCGGCATAAAACTATCAATTAAAAATACAAATATTCCATCACTCGGTGGCCAAGAAGTCGCCCAGATATTCCCCCAGCGCACCTGCACTCTTCCCCCGTAGCGTCGTACTCTGCACCAGGCGATGAAAACGAGGATCGGGTTTATCTCTATGCCAACCACACGGAGGCCACGTTCTGCCGCCAGACAGAGCACCTTGCCGTCCCCACAGCCGAGCTCGAGTAATGTTTGGCCTTTTTTTAGGTCAAGCAAATCAAGTGCCGCCTCAACTTGCGGCCGTAAGGTTGGCAAATACGGTGCCCCCACAAACACAACCAATCCAAAAAGCAATATCAGTACCCCGACAATAACAAAAATCCAGATCACGCCGCCTCGTCAGTCACTCTGTGCTTTACAACTATCTCTGCATGTTCGAGGTACTGCTCGAGCTCCGCTACAAGAGCTTTGCCGCGTGCATGCAGTTTCAGCGCCTCGTCGAGCTGCACCTCAGTATCTTGTAGGTCTAACAGCACCGCTTCGAGCTCTGCCGTTTTTGCCGCATAGTCAAAATCTGTAAAGTCGTCTTTTTTTGTCATAGCTTACTCCTTGCCTTTTAACTTAACCTTTTTTACCTGGGATTGCACTTTTCCATCTATAAACTCCACCTCGATCATATCACCAGAGTTCACCGAAGTCGCATTTCGCACCACTCCAGCCGTACCCCGCACAAACGCATAACCTTGCCCAAGCGGCCGACGCGGGTCGAGCGCAAGCAGTAGCTGCTCGGCGCTCAACAAGCGTTGTTTGGCCGCAAGTTGCACTGCACGAAGCCTAGTATCTAGCTCGTTTTTGAGCCTAACCTGATACTGGTTCTTTTGTACAATAAATGTATTCAATACTGTGTCGATCTGCTGGCATTTCATTTCGAGTCGTTCTCGCTCCTCACCCCTATCAGGAAACAGTAGCTCGGCTGCATTGCTCGGCGTACTCGCTCGTACATCGGCCGCCAACTCGGCCAAAGACGTATCCACTTCGTGGCCAATGGCAACCAGCGTTGGGACTCGGCTCGTTGCAACAGCACGCACTACTCGTTCATCATTAAACGCTGCACGGTCCTCGGCACTTCCACCGCCCCGTATCAGCACAAGGACGTCTGGTATGTTCGTCTGCACACCCGCCTGCGTTATAGCCTGTACGATCTGGCTAGGGGCAGATTCACCCTGAACCTGGACTTCATAGTGGTCTATCACCACACCGCCCCACCGCGCCTTTGCTATTTTTATAAAATCGGCATATGCCGCCGACTGTTTAGAAGCAAGTAGTGCCGCTCGCCGTGGAATCTGCGGTAGTAGTCGTTTCCGCGCCGCGTCAAATAGCCCTTCGGCGGTTAGTTTTGCCCGCAGTAAGTCTGCCTGGCGCTGCAACGCCCCTTCACCCACCGCCGTAACCGACTGCACCGTAAACGAAAAGTTATACAGCGGGTGTAGTTTCGGCGAACCACTAACTTTCACAACCATCCCATCCTCGAGCGGTCCTCCCAGAGCGTAAACGGTCGTAAAACACCGCACCAGCGCCGTTTCGTCCTTGATATCAAAATACACCCATTTACCGCGGCTAACCCTAAAACTACTAACTTCACCCACTATTGTCACGTACGGGTACGCCATTTCTAACGTCTGGTTAACATACGCCACAAACTCACTAACTCCGAAAACAAGCAATTCGCCGCTATGCATCTCGCGTCAGTTCCATCAGGTGCTTAGCGGTCATTTTGCCCTTCGAGTTCTGTCTCTACGGCAACCTGCTCGGACACGGGCAGCGAATTGATGTGCTGATGATAAGCGAGGTAGCCGAATGGCACCTGTATCAAAGTATTAACGACGCGGTACATAATCGTCACCGGTAAACTCAGCCGAGATGGCACACCCGTCGCGCTGAGCACGAGCGTCATCAGACCTTCATATATACCGATACCGCCCGGCAACACACTCACAAACCCAGCAGAGTTTGCCACCGCATACGCCAAGATAACCGCGCCGAGGTTTATATATTCCCCAAAAGCAATGTAGACAATATATATAGTCATAACTTCCCAGAAATTCGCCATAAAACCCCAGAAAAGCGGGCCCTTGAGTCGCCCCCAGTCCTTGCTAAAACGCACGTAATACTCGTGCATGTCCTCGAACAGGCTCCTGACCGAATCAATGCGGATCGTTTCTGGGTGACCAGACCGAAACAGGTGTATAAACTTGTTTAACCACATCGAAATATAGGCAAAAAATCCTGATATACGCTTTTTACTGCCGATGACAAACCCCATCCCCACTGTCAAAATAATCAGCGAGGTCACGAGCGAGCCCGCCAGCAGCAAGATGAGGTTATTCATATGCCCCCGGACTGCCAACGCAATCACACCGATGACGATAAGCGCCTCAAACGACAAAAATATCATGATCAGTTTCATCATATGCGCCGCCGTAGCCTTGGCGACATTCACCCCACTCTGCTTTAGCCGCAAACTAAAATAGGTGATACCAGTAACACCACCACTCGGAAACACGTGGTTTACAAAGTTGAGCTCAAGTGTTGCGCGCATCAGTTTCCAGTAGCTAATACTACTACCCTCTATCTTGAAAATGCCCTGGTATATCCGTGACTGCGCGTCATAATTCAAAAATTGTATCGGGATCATCAGCAGCAACGCCCAAGCATTTACATTCGCAAAATTCCTAAACGTATCGACGAGCTCGTGGCGAATACTCCACGCCAAAACCACTAGTGCCAGCACCGTTAAGATGTTTATCACCAGTTTCCAGTTATTCCGCCAAAAACTTTTTGTCGTCATCTGCTAGTATTATACATATGATGCAGAGTATTTTGACACTTGGTCGCCAACCGGCCCTCGGACTTGCCGAGCTAGAGAGTTTGTACGGTGATACCACCGTCGAGCCTATTGGTAGTCACGCCGCAGGCGTAGACTTGCCTGCGAGCGAGGTAGATTTCGGCCGGCTCGGGAGTAGTACTCGCCTTGGGACCATTCTCGGCGAAGTACCATCGACCGACTGGCGAGCTATCGAAAAAGCCCTCATGCGACTTGCCCGTTCCACCTCATTTGCCCTTCCCACCTCTGGTAAGTTTCACCTGGGATTATCCGCCATCGGGTTTAGTATTTCGCCCGCCAAGCTGAACGCCACTGGTCTGACGCTGAAAAAAGTCCTCCGTACCCGCCATGACGGCTCTGTCAGGCTTGTCCCAAATGTCGAGGCAGAGTTAAACACCGCACAGGTCTTTCACAACCACCTGGCCGATGAAAACGGCGCCGAGCTGCTTATTATCGCCCGCGGAAACGCCACTGTCATCGCCAGAACCACCGCCGTACAAGACATCGACAGTTACACCTTGCGCGACCGAGGGCGCCCAAAACGCGATGCCCGCGTCGGGATGTTGCCACCAAAACTTGCCCAGACCATCATCAACCTCGCTGTCGGCCCGATCCAACAAGCCCAAGACTCCTCCCTCGTCAGTCCTCAGTCTTCGGTCATCAGTCATCCTACATCAGTCATCCTAGACCCATTCTGCGGTACCGGCGTCGTACTGCAGGAAGCACTGCTCATGGGCTACCCCGTGTTCGGCACCGACCTCGAGCCCCGCATGGTTTCCTACACCAAAGACAACCTCGCCTGGCTCGATACCACCTACAGCCGAGTCCAAGACCTCGAGTACCGACTCGACGCGGGCGACGCCACGGCGTACACCTGGACCCCCGCACCTCAGTTTGTAGCCTGCGAAACCTACCTTGGCAAACCGTTTACAGACGTGCCAAACTCGAGCAGACCATCAGCGAAGTAAACGTCATTATCAAAAAATTCCTCAAAAATATTCGGCCACAGCTAGCTGCCGGCACACGTCTGTGCCTCGCCGTACCCGCCTGGTTTACGGCACCACAGACAGGCTCTAACGGTGGGAATCCACTCGTCCACCACCTACCATTACTCGAAAAAATTGATGAGTTTGGCTTTACACGCATCAGTTTCAAACACGCTTCACCCTCCGACCTCATCTACAGACGCGAAGATCAAGTCGTCGGCAGAGAGCTACTTGTGTTAGAATTATCTTCATGAAAAATATCACCATCAAACGCATCGAGGTTTTCGTTGCGCTCTACATCTTTTGTATCATCGTCGCCGAGCTACTCGGCGCCAAAACATTTCAGCTCGTCAACATCGGCGAGCTACACCTAAAGGCCAGCGTCGCGATATTTGTACTGCCCGTCATTTATTCACTTTCTGACGTTATCCTCGAGGTGTACGGCAAAGCACGCGCCCGCGGAGTCGTCTATATGGGCATCGGCGCTATCGTACTACTCATGCTGTTCGCCGCCCTCGCGACCACCCTCCCCCCAACAGCTCGGTTTGCACCGACAGAAGCCAGCTATGACACTATTTTTCACTCGACCATACGTATTTCTGCCGCTAGCCTCGTCGCCTTTGCCGTGGCTGAACTGCTCGATGTCGCCATATTCGCCCGCCTCCGCGCCCGCATGCACCGTCGTGCCCTGTGGTTCAGAAACAACTTCAGTAACTTCATCGGGTTTTTTGTCGATTCACTCGTTTTTCTCAGCCTGGCGTTTTACGCACTCGACAAACCATTTGGCGACAACTTCAGCTTCATCATTGGCCTGTTGATCCCATATTGGCTACTGAAATGCGCTATGTCAGTCCTGGGCACACCACTCGTCTACGCGGGTGTACGATGGCTCCGCGGCCCAGCTGGTACAACCAAAGATAAACTAAACTGAAACTGTTGACTATAGGGGTAAAAACAGGTACAATGCCATGGACTATTTTTATTAGCTTTTAAGGAGTTACTCTATGTCACACGTTAAAGCTGGCGGTACCAGCAAAAATACTCGAGACAGCCAAGGCCAACGCCTCGGTGTCAAACTTTTCGGTGGTCAAGCAGTCAAAACCGGTCAGGTTATCGTACGCCAAGTCGGCCAGAGCAAGCGCGCTGGTGACGGCACCAAACTTAGCCGTAACTTCACCATCCATGCTGCGCGTGACGGCATCGTCAAAATGACCAGCCGCAAAGTCCGCACCTTCAGCGGTCGTTCTGTCCGCCGCACCGAAGTCACCGTCGAATAAACTCACTGTATTATCAGTAAAGAGAACCGCATGGTTCTCTTTTTTATTGTCTACTGAATTGGGAGTCCGAGAATAATATTTGCCGCCTGACCGTGTTGGCCCTGGCTGTCTTGCCCACTAGCTCGACTATGATCAGGCATATCAGTCGACCTAACTGCCGTCATATCGAATGTACCATCTAGCTTAGCGAGAGCCATGAGCGCAACAACCTCCCTGCTTGTTAAATCCGAAATACCAACTGCGTTACGGGTCAGTGACTTACCGCCATTTTTTCGCACTCTTTCCGGTAGTTTGAAAGATATATCATTAACTCTTTCAAGTAAAGCAGTGCCAACAGCTAACCGTACATCGGGGTTGAGGCGGATCGCCTCAACGATTGCGGGCGAGTCGTTAAACTTGAATACTCCACGGTTAGCAAATTCTGCAATAATACTATTCAACCCAGTAGCGCCATTTATTCTAACCCGCTGAAGCACATCTATAGCCGCAGCAGTCGTCTCTGCTGTAACGGGCCAATATTTTAGACTTTGCTCTTGCTGTTTTTTAGCAAGGTATTCTATTTGCCTTCGTTCGCTCTCTTCGTCAGAAATAGTAAACAGATCGCTAAACCGCCCGCTAGTTTCCTCTACGTCCTCAGGTTTTCCATATACCGCAAGTGGTTTAAATATTTCCTCTCTACGTCGTAGACCTTCATCAGTCTCGGCTACTTTTGGTTGAATATTCTCCCCAAACAGAGCAATTTCGCCAACTGGCTTCGCGACAGATTGTACACCAAGGCCGTTCTCCTCAGATTCTCGAGCAGATTGTCTATCAAACATAGTGGTTGGCATTGTGAATGTTTCACCCGTCACCGAGTGTGCCAAGTTAACCCCAGCATCTGTCCTATTCAGCACGGTTAACCTACCCGGGGTCGGGTGCGCAAATGACGCGTTTATACTGCTCGGATCGCCTAGGTGCATATCTGGTGTTGGACTTTGTGGAGTATTATAGTTTGGCATTTTTGTTTTTTCCTACATGCACATATTAGCACAAGCTTTATGAAAAGTCAATATGGTTGGTCGGTTGTGTTTTTAGAATGTACCACTTAATGTTTTAGGGGCGAGTTCTGGTAGAACGTTCCGCCGCCACACGGTATGCGTCCCTTTTACCCTGCAGCACAAACGCCGCAGCAGCAAGCCCGATCGACGAAGCAATGCCAAAACCCACACTTGGTAGTTTTGGTGCGAAGTTCGCAGTGTATGCAGCCGCGTCAAAGAGAGATGTTCTGTATAACTTCGGTTGGGTCGACATAAAAAATGAGGCAGCAAAGCCCGGGTAACGCTGCTCCATCTGGAATACGAGACTCATCGTTATTTCAGACGCTACCGAGTCATCGAGTTCCATACGACCTTTTTGGGGCACAAATAAACTCTCACCAGCAGTCGCCAAATGTTCATCGGGGTTTTTTCGGCCATAATCTCTTTCGAATATTCGCTGATGGTCAATAACCGTACTTGAACCTTCGTAGCCAGAACCGAGATATATCCCCGGGACAGTACTGGGGACCAACACCATCGGGCTACTATTGTTCCCGTCGGAAAGCGCATGTACAAGCTCATGACTCATGACACTATCAACTCCCGAAGAATTTGTTACGTCGATCGTGATGGATCGCTTGCCAGACGGTTTAGTTACTTCGTACCCGCCTAACTGTTCGGTGCCCCTTATAATTTTTCCTGTTAGGTATATATCAACTGGTTTTTTGTCGAATTCGCGCTTATCTATCTGTGCGAGTACTGACAAAAGCTCGGAAGCCGATTGTTTGGCCTGCTCTATGTCAAAGCCCGAAAGCTCATCGGCAACTGACGAGCTGTAACTCCTCGGCGCCGAGTCAAGGTCATCTGCATACACATGAAATATCACATCCGTTTCACTAACGGAAGTGTTCAAGGCTCGTTTTAATTCGTCGAACGAGCTGGCGGTTTGTATCGTCTCATGTGCACTGGTCGGGATCCAGTCAGATTCATAACCGAGACTACTACGCATGTTTTCAAGCCCAGAAAAGTCCCCATCCATGTATGCCTGAGCAGCTTTTCTAACACGAAGGACCGTTTCGGGGTCGAAATATTGCTCTGCCTGGGGGCGTCCCGATCTGGTATGCTCAGCGAAGTCGCCGGCTATCTGTGAAACCGACGTTATTTCACGGATTGCAGGGTCTTGACTTTCAGGAACGACATTCACTATGCTCGTCAAGGCAAATCCAGCTGCAGCCAAGGCTAGGCCAGCTGGGACACGGCGCAAACGGTTGTATTTATCTCGAGCCGTAGGCGTCACTGCCTTCCACTCTCTGCGCTCTCCATCGGTCATCTTGGGGCGTATAAGTGAGCTCCGCACACCACCGCTCTGCGAGGTTGAAGCATAGATATATTGCTTACCCTGCGACAGAACAAGTACTACGGCAGTTTCATCCTGCGGCGCACCCCAGTAGACCCTAGGCTCCACACCCCGCGTTGTGTCTTCACGAAGCTGACGAATAAACGTTTCACCGTATCTGTCATTTACTATTGAATATACGGTAGATGGTCCATTTGGATCATGTTTTGTGATAATACCAAGGGTTTTTTCTTTGTACGATGGCAGCCCTATTGCCTCTAACTGCCCCGGCAGAAATGACTGGAGCGATACTGTCGCTAGACTAAACACCCCCACATCACCTCCGTGAGCGGACAGATCATAGCGGTTGACTCCACTCGGCAAGTCGGTAGTCTGAAGTTGCGTGACTTTCTCATCAATTGGCGTCTGTTGATAGTGTTCTACTGGTGGGGGCGTGTTATGCTTCATATCGATATAGGGTATCTATAGATATTAGCATAAAAAACACTTTTTGTCAAAAAATAGATGTTTTTCGCAGTATAGTGAGGGCTGGCGTATGAAGGCTAGAGCATGCCGAGGTGGTGCTTGATGCGGTCGACAACGTCGCTAATGACGACTTGAGATTTGACGAGGTAATCATCGACGCCGAGGCCCTGGGCGCGCTCTTTATCGCTTTCCTGGCTCAGTGCAGTCAGCATGATTATCTTCATGGTTGCTGTTTCGGGAGTGTTACGCAAGATGTCGAGCACGTCAAAACCACTGACTTTGGGCATCATGGCATCAAGCAAAATCAGGCTTGGTGCGTATTCACGGGCTGCTGCAAGCGCGTCTTCTCCGTTCGCCACGCGGCGTACGTCGAAGCCTTCTGCCTGGAGGCGCATTTGATAAACATTTGCCAGTGCATCGTCGTCCTCGACGAGCAATATTTTTTTGATCGGTGATGTTATATCCATGCGCATATAGTACACCACTTATGCTTGCCTGTGCAACCATCTGGCGCCGAGATATGCGGAACTACTGTCTAAAACAGGTTTATTTCAGCAATGCCGCAACAAAACCACTAAACATTGGGTGGGCTCGGTTGGGTCGGCTCTTGAACTCGGGGTGGTACTGACTAGCCATCAGAAACGGATGATCGACGCCTTCTATCACTTCTACGAGGTTCTGAGTTGGGTTTTTGCCAACTGGTTTGATGCCCCATGATTCGTACTGGTCGACGTATTGGTTGTTTGCCTCGTAGCGGTGTCGGTGTCGTTCGACAATATCCTGCGAACCATACAATTTTGCAGCCAAGCTATCTGCCGTAAAATGGCAGTCGTAGTTGCCGAGCCGCATTGTTCCACCGGTGTTTTCTAGCCCTTTTTGGTCTACCATAGTGTCGATAACGGGGTGTTCGGTCGCGGCGTCAACCTCTGTGGTGTTGGCGTCTTTGAGTCCTGCGCGCCTCGCAGCGGCGACAACCATCATGTGTAGCCCATAACATAGCCCAAGATACGGCTTTTTGTGGTCGAGTGAATAGATTGCGGCACGGATCTTGCCCTCTACACCCCTACTGCCAAACCCACCAGGCACAACGATACCATCAACTTTCTCGATCTGTTCAGTGAAATCGGCGTCTGACAAGTTTTCTAGCTTTTCGGCATCAATCCATTTGATGTCGACCTGGGCATTGTTGGCCCAGCCAGCAGCCTTGAGCGCTTCAAACACCGACATATAGGTGTCACTATTATCGAGATATTTTGCCACAATCCCGACGGTAACGGTACGAGCCGTTTTGTCGGTCGCCCGTGATACGACTGCACGCCATTCTTTAAGGTCTGGTTTTGCGGCCGGGAGGTCAAGCTCTTTGCAGAGTACATCTGCAATGCCAGTGTCCTCGAGTGTCAGGGGTACTTCGTATATACTTGGCGCATTTGGCAGGAGTGCAATCGCCTCTGGGGCAACACCGGTAAATAAGCTAAGTTTGCTTTTAACGCTAACGGGCGCAAGCTCTTCACTGCGGCATACCAACACGTTCGGCGCGATGCCAAGCCCGCGTAGCTCACGCACCGAATTCTGTGCTGGCTTGGTTTTGAATTCGTGACTGGCACCAAGATACGGCATGTAAACGACGTGCACATAGGCGCAGTTTTCGAGCCCAACTTTCATGCCAAACTCGCGGATAGCCTCGATAAACGACAGACTTTCGTAATCTCCGACTGTGCCGCCTATCTCAACAATGTATACGTCATAAGGTTTGCTGGCTTTTTTGATATGGTCTTGTATGGCAGTCGTGACGTGTGGGATGATCTGGACCGATTTGCCCTCGTATTTCCCCGCTCTTTCGGCCTGGATAACATTGAGTAGCACGCGGCCGCTCATGAGGCTGCTCGCCTGAGTCATTTCCTCGTCGATAAACCGTTCATAATGCCCCAGGTCGAGGTCAGTCTCTGCGCCGTCCTTGGTCACAAAACATTCGCCATGTTCTCGGGGGTTTAGTAGGCCGGCATCAACACTGAGATATGGGTCACATTTCTGTATGCCAACCTTTAGCCCACGGGCTTTTAGCAGGTTACCAATAGAGGCTGCGGTAATGCCCTTTCCAAGAACAGAAAACACAACACCTGTTAAAAATAAATACTTCGTCTGACTTTTGTTTGCCATACGTCTACCTCTCCTCTGTTTTCAGAGTATATAGTACGCTTTTTACGCCGTAATCGCAAGGTGTAAGAGGTACAATTGGTATTTCGCCTAGTCGTCAGCTCTGCTGTACTGCTATTTCGAAAGTTGGGCGACCGCGGCATCAAGCTGCAAGTCGGTGCCGTTTTTGTAGGCTTCTTCGGTCATTTTCACTTCTTGGTCTGGCTTGATACCTTTTTTGAAGATAATTGTTCCTATGTGTGAGTAACATTTAGAAATGATAACCTAGAGCGATCAACAATAT
>CAZLLY010000017.1:0-9556 GCA_964560755.1 uncultured Candidatus Saccharibacteria bacterium
AAGGCAACGGGTTCTGGTCCCGTCATCGGGGGTTCGAATCCCTCATCCCCAGCCACGAAATGTCTCCTCCTTGTGAGGAGTTTTTTCGTGGTTTGCTGATATGGGGCTCAACACTCAATTGCGCCCGTCATCGGGGTGAGAAATGCCAGCGGCATTTCACGAGGCAACGTTCACTTGAAAGCTATGCTTTCAAAGCAGAACTTGCGGGCCTGCGGCAGGTAGGTCGAATCCCTCATCCCCAGCCATTTTCAGGAAAAGTTCGAAATTGTCGCCTTTTTGAGCGACTTTTTCGTCTTTGCCCGACGTGGTACGTCGCCTGTATTCTTACGGTTGAGTCTATGAAGTCGTAAGTATTGTGGCGTTCCAATCGCTCGATAAAGCCCGCTATTACATTATAATATGATATAATATACGTATGCCAACAGTAAATCTTTACTACCGCAGTCAAGAACATGAACCACAAATAGTCGATGCTATTGAGCCTTTGAAGGGTTTTATAGCGGAAAAGCTTACGTGCGGAGATATTGCCCTTTCTCCAGAAGAGGTTAGTATTCGTGGCCTGTACTGCTCACTCGGAAAAGGTATGGTCGCCGATGTTGAATTAGACATAGCTGCCGCGTCTTTTGCTGAGCGTGTGGAGAGGCAAGATGAGATTTCTATTGATGTTCAAGCTTTTGCAAAGGAACAGATACCAGCAGCCGACAATGTAAAGGTCTGGCTAAACCTGCATGAGCTTGGTCATAGTTTCTGAGTTAAGCCTTTTATAGTTATACTCAGGACGTATGGAGTCTAATACTATTCGACTAACGTCAGCACGCAGGAACAGTTCGAACTATCCAGATCGCACCACAGCTTCAGCTCCATATTGTAGTAATCAATTTTCCAAAAGATCTTTTTATTCTCAAACATCAGTGAACCGAAGTCATGTTCGCTGAGCGGATCATTGTCTTCCGTAAAATGTTTGTAATTTTCCACAGCCACAGATAGTTCAACTAGATCTAGGGCGCCGTCTCGTACGCCGTCTTTGCAGATTTTAGACTTCCCATATCCAACGACACTCGAACCACAGGTGTAACACTCCATCAATTATTTGTAAGCGAGAAAGATAATTCATAAACAAATGTTATAGTCCTATAAAAACTATCTATTTTTATTATGGCATGGGTCTGGGTATGATAAGACGGTATAGATGTATAAGATAAGGAGAGTTATGGCTAATAATAAGATTAAATTGGCTGTTGTAGGCCTCGGAAACTGCGCATCGTCGCTTATCCAGGGTATCGAGTACTATAAAAATGCTGCAGATGATGAGTATATCCCAGGGCTCATGCATGCAAACTTTGGTGGTTACCACATCAAAGACATCGAAATAGTTGCTGCGTTTGACGTCAACGAAAACAAAGTTGGCAAAGATGTCGCCGAGGCAATGTATGCCGCCCCAAACAACACCTACGTTTTTGCGCAGGTACCACACACGGGCGTAACGGTATTGCGTGGCCCACGACTTGACGGTGTCAACAAATACACCGGTGAACTCGTCCCTGTTGACGATAGCCGCAAACCCGTAGACGTTGTCGCTGAGCTTAAAAAAGCGGGTGCCGAGATCGTCGTTAACTACCTACCAGTCGGTTCACAGGAAGCAACCGAGTTTTACGCACAAGCAGCTATCGACGCAGGTTGTGGTTTTGTAAACTGTATCCCTGTATTTATCGCGTCAAACCCAGTTTGGGCAAAGCGTTTCGAAGATGCAGGCCTACCTGTTATCGGTGACGACATCAAAGCACAGGTTGGTGCCACCATTACGCACCGAACGCTTACCAACATGTTCCTCGACCGCGGTATGAAAATCGCACGAACCTACCAGCTCAACACTGGTGGTAACACCGACTTTTTGAACATGCTCGAACGAGAACGACTCGAGTATAAGAAAATCAGCAAGACAGAGGCCGTCACATCGATGATCGAGGCCCGTGGCCAGTCTATCGACCCAGATAACATTCACATTGGTCCTAGCGACTACGTGCCTTGGCAAAAGGATAACAAAATCTGTTTCCTCCGCATCGAGAGCACCCACTTCGGAGATGTACCGATGAACCTTGAACTGCGCCTGAGCGTAGAAGATTCACCGAACAGCGCCGGTGTCGCCATCGACTCGATTCGTTGTTGTAAGCTCGCACTAGACAACCACCTAAAGGGCGCTGTCATTGAGCCTGCTGCTTTCTTCAAAAAGCACCCGCCGGTACAGATTGAAGACCGTGAAGCACGCGAACTAGTCGAAAAATACATCGAAAAATACGGCCGCAAGGACGCACCAAAAAACGCACCTTCTGCGCCTAAAAATGAGGTAGACGACCTGCGCGCTACACTAAAAGAGTTACTCGCTAAACTCGGCTAACCATATTCAAGGATAGTATTAGCACTAATAAACCCCCGGTTTCTCGGGGGTTTATTAGTGTAACTATACGAAATCTGGACACTAGTGACTAGCTATCAATCTCAACGATCTCTGCATCGGCGGCGGCTCGCTGAACCGCCTCGCAACCGCGCTTTGCGCCGTCTTTTGTTGAGTATTCCTCGCCCGTTGCGACTACTTCACCATTCCCGGCTTTTAGGCGCCAGCGAAACCCTTTACCACTCTCATACACTTCAAATTTTGCCATTCTGCTCCCTTTCGTTAGGTTGTATCACATAGTGTACGCTTGTTTCAGCCAAAAACAGTAAATAATCCTACAAAATTTCGAATTGAAGTTAAATGTACCCCTGTTAATATGGTATCCGAGGTAAAACTACGTACGGTGATACGCGCCAACAGCTTCACTGACATTTGTATAGCCATCTGCTCGCAGGAGCTCTGTAAGGTCGTGATTTATCTGCCCTATTAGCTGTGGCCCAGTAAATATGACACCAGTAATAAGCTCAACGAGTGTTGCGCCGCGGCGAATTTTTTCGTACGCATCGGCGGCACTAAACACGCCACCGACCCCGATAATAACCAACTGTTCCGAAAAATGTTCATACGTCTTTGAAATAAGCTCGTTACTCTGTTCAAAACAGGGCACCCCGCTTAGGTTGCCGGCAACATCGTTTGGTAAGTCGTCTTTGAGCTCGACCGCTGCTCGATTTTTTTGCAGATTGCCTATGGTCACTGCGGCTACATTGTGCCGCACAATAACATCTAGCAACTGTTTAAACTCTGCCCATGGTTTATCTATGGGCATTTTTATGGTTACTGGTTGCATAAGTTCAAGTGTGTCGACCTGGGACAAAAGCGCCTCGAGTGGTTCGACCCGAGTAAAAGGCTCGCCGCCGTATGCATTTGGGCAAGAAATGTTTATCTCGAACATCGCAATATGCGGGTTGTTGCGTAATTTTTTGAGCCCATCGATATAATCTTTGACCCCCGATGCATCGGTACAAGTTTTGGGACTGTTCGTTTTTGCCACCGAAGCGACAAGAGGGAAATCACTAAACATCGCGGTCGAATAGCCTCGGATGCGTTCATTAATGACATCTGCCCCTTGGTTCGGCAGCCCCGCATTCACTACCAAAGATTTTGTTTTTGGCAGTCTGTAGTACCAAGGCCGCGGGTTACCAGAAGCTGCTTCAGCCGAAATAGACCCAACGGTAGCAAACCCAAACCCCACCGATTTGAGCGTCGGTGGCAGTTCGGCATTTTTATCTAGACCTGCCGAAAGCCCAATTGGGTTCTGAAAACGCATACCCAAAACATTCTGTTGTAACATCGGCAGGTCGGTGTGCGCCCATAGAGCGTGGAGCATCTTGCGAATAGGTGGAAGCGCCTGCGTTAGCTTGCCGGTGGCAATCATCCTGCTATGGACGCCGTCAGGTTTTAGCCGAAATAGTACTGGCTTGAAAACATGGTTGTATACCAACTCTGTACTTTTCCGTGTTAGCTGCTTCATACCACTAGTATACGGTATAAGCCGAGTCGGACGAATCGTAGTCGGCCCGTATAGTATGAATTTTTATAGACATACTCAACCATAGCGGAACCAACCATTTTAGATATAAAAAAGACCCCTCTCGCAACTGGGGTCTTTCATTCTCATAGACCCCAGCATACTACCCCATTCTGAGAAAAAGCTTAGAGCAATCACTTACGAGATACCTTTGCTGCTAGCTTCGCCTCAAAACGATTGATCGCTGCATGCAGTTCAGCATCCGAGCGAGGCTCGATATGTAACGCGTGCACTGTTGCTTGCTTCACGCTGTCCCCCTTTCGTCACGTACACTATTATAGTACGTGGCAGGCGCTCGTTACGCAGTAAAATGCCTTACGCATCTGGTGTAAGAAATAACACAAAAATGTTAGGATTTTAAAATGAGGTGAAATTCGCCCCTGTAAAAATAGCATCCCAGGTAAAATATACTTAAACAATGCGGCAAATCACTACGCTAGAGCAGTACAGCAACTTGGCGGGCAATCTCTGCGGCCTCATCGGCATGAACAACATACATAGGTTTTGATTTTGCAAGTTTGCTGATGGTTTCAAGCCCAAGTGGGTTGTCGCAGGCCACGTTCGCGCGGTGGTCTAGAACAAAATCTAGGTAATGTAGTCGGTTGACGATACGTTCACGCATACGTACAGACCGTTCTCCGACGGTACCGGTGAAAACCAACGCATCGATACCACCAAGGGCGGCTGTCATCTGCGCAATGCCTTTTTGCACCCCATACACATAGGTTGCAAGCGCCAAGCGAGCTCGGTCATCGCCATTATCTTCGCGCTGCAATAACTCACGGATATCCGGCGATCCGCCGATGCCGAGTAGGCCAGACTCATGGTTCAGATATTGCTCCATCCCTTCATCGTCGAGGTTTTTCTGCAGTTGCAGCGCACGAACAGCGCTGTAGTCGATGGTGCCACTCCGCGTCGCCATCACCAAGCCTTCGAGCGGCGAATACCCCATGGTGTTATCTAGGCTTTTTCCACCGTGCAGTGCCGTGACACTCGCCCCACTACCAAGGTGGGCAAGCACAATTTTGTTAGCGATTTTGTCATTGTGCTGCAGATGATGTATGGCAGACTGGACAGATAGACCATGGTAGCCGTAGCGCTTCACTTCATATTTGTCAGCGTCTTCGAGCGATATGCCGTAGTTCCACGCATAGTCTGGTTTTGTCGCATGAAACCCACTGTCAGAAATGCCATATATTGGCACTCCGTGGAAGTACTGCTCCAGTAGCTCAAGCTCTCGGAGCACGATCCCGATATGCAGCGGCGCGACACGAAATAAGCCTTCCAGCTTTGAGCGAACAGTCGGAGTAAAATGGTGATTACCGAGGAAATATCCACTTGGTGCGACGACACGAAGCCCAATCGCATCGAGTTTATCGTCGTGACTCATAGCTCCTGCTCGAACGAGCATTGTTTCGACGTGTGCAAGAGCGCCTTCGAGATGTGATGCACCAACTGGCTCTGAGAATTGATCTGTCCCTGTTTGGACAGAGCAAATAATCTTTTGGTTATCCCATTCAAAGTGCATTTCGGCAACAGATTTGTTGCCCCTATAAAGACCGTATTTGCGGCTAGCACTACCGGGGTTTGCGACCAGGATCAGCGGTGAGGTCTTACTCATACTAGTTCGTCTGGCCGTGCCAGGCCTCTTCCTGCTTGACTTCTTGACCACGTGCAGCTGGCCATACCCATGCGTCAAGCTCAGGTAGGTCGATGCCGTTGGCTTTAATGTATTCAGTGTTCTCGGCGATCATTCCTTCGTACTTCGCACGGATGCGATCTGCATCCTCTTGGCTGACCCGACCAGATTTGGCAAGCATTTCGTAGGCCGCTATCACGAGGTTGTATCGGCTCGTCTTGTTGCGTACGTGCATATCAAATGGCGTCGTGGTGCTTCCCTGTTCAATGTAGCCTCGGATATCAAAACGCTCAGGTTTCTGGAGATAGCTAAACAATATTGCTTTCATCGTTTCGGGGTAGCCATGAAAGTTAAACAGCACGGGTTTGTCGTCGGTGAAAATTTGATGGAATTCGTTTTGGTCCATGCAGTAACCACCGCGGCCGATGCCGCTACTCGTCAAGGCGCTGATGCAAACCGTGCGGATGCGTAGGTCAGGCATCTCTTGTTTCAATAGGTCGACGGCTGCCATTGACTCTTTCATTGGATAGTCCCCGATACCGGTCATGACAAAATCAGGGTTCTCGTCTGACGCAAAGTCCCAAGTCATGACACCGGCTTCAATCTGTTTTTCGGCGAGTTCAGGGTTGAGCCAACGAGGTTCAAGCGTTTTGCCTGCAACGATAACGTTTATCTCTTTCTTGCTCTCGAGCATGGTCCTCGTCGCTACGAGTGAGCTATTGCCGTCGGGAGGGAAATAAACATTTACAAAATCGCCCTCACGTCGCAGTACGTCGTCGATAAAGCCTGGGTTCTGGTGGCTAAAACCGTTATGATCCTGGCGCCAACCAGAGCTGGTCAAGATATAGTTGATGCTCGCAATATCACCGCGCCACGATATTTCGCGGGCATGTTTCAAAAACTTCGCATACTGGTCCATCATGCTGCTAACGACCTGGACAAACGCCTCATAGCTCGCAAACATCGCGTGTCGACCGGTCAAAACATAGCCCTGCATTAACCCCTGCATGTTGTGCTCGCTGAGCATTTCCATAACGCGGCCATCTTTGGCGAGGTCCATATCCCATGACGCGATTGGCCACTGCCACGAACGCTTGGTGGCGCCGAAAATATCATCAAGCTTGTTTGAATACGTCTCGTCTGGTGACATAAAACGGAAATTTTGGCTTGATTCGTTCTGTTTGAACACGTCGCGAAGGTAACTACCGACTCGGCGCATACTGCTGCTGCCGATGGTACCGGGGATGGTGGCGTCTTCCATGTAGTCCCTGACGTCTGGGAGGTTGAGTGGCCGATACACCGCCTCGCCGCCGTGCGCATGTTTGCTTTGGCCCATGCGCAGAGCTGGGTCTTCTGGGACAATATCGTGCACAAATGTACCAAATCCCATATTTGGGTCAAATAATTCATCAAACCGGTAGCTCTTCAGCCAATCATTGAGTAGTCGCAACTGGTTTTCGTCTGTTTTTGCTTCGGTGAGTACCACTTGGTGCGCGAGACAGTTGCCTTCGATCTTCTGGCCATCGAGTTCTTTGACGCCCGTCCAACCCTTTAGGGTGCGCATGATGATCATCGGCATGTGTGGGCTAGTCGCGTCTTCGGTGTCGCGGACTTCCTGGATAAGCTGGTAGGCCCACTCGAGCGCTTCCTGCATTTCTTTATTTGGGTCATCTGCAACCGTTGCATCGACAATTCGTGGGTGGTAACCGTAGCCGCTAAAGAGCGTCATGAGCTCGTAGTTGCTCATACGGCCAAAAACGGTTGGCTGAGATATTTTGTACCCATTCAGATGCAATATCGGCAGTACAACGCCATCTTTTTTAGGATTAACAAGTTTGTTTAGGTGCCAAGCGCCTGCCAGTGGGCCGGTTTCAGCCTCGCCGTCACCGACGAGCGTCGCAACCATGAGATCAGGGTTATCGAGTACGGCACCGTAGCTTGTGCTGAGTGAATAGCCCAGTTCGCCGCCCTCGAGAATAACACCGGGTGTGCCCGGGTTACTGTGGCTCGGAAAACCATACGGCCATCTAAACTCTTTACAAAGTTTACTAACGCCTTCGAGGTTCTGTTGGATATCAGGGTAAAATTTGCTGAGTGTACCCTCGAGCAATAAGTTTGCCTGAATCGCAGGAAAACCGTGACCAGGGCCGAGTACGAACATCATCTTTTGCTCTTTTTTGCGTGCCAGTTGGCTCAGATGTGCATAGGCGAAGTTGATCCCCGGACAGCTACCCCAGTGACCGAGCAAGCGCGATTTGACATCATCAAACGTGACATCACGCTGCATCATAAAGTTATCTTGCAAAAAAATCTGTGCGGCAGAAAGATAATTAGCCGCCCTTAGGTACTTTTCAATCGAGCTATCTTGCATGGTTCCACCCCCGTTATATTGTTGTTTGTTCGATAATTTTTATGCTTATACCCACAGTATACTAACCCCGCCCCATATCTACAAGAGGGCAAGCGCATCGTTCCGTATCTCTCCGTCAGACATATTGGATTTATTTACTCTATTTTGATAGATTGAAGATGTGCACACACTACTACTATTCGATATCGACGGTACACTAACCCATGGTAGAAGTGACAATCGGTTTGTCCACGCTATCGAAAAGCGCTACGGGGTTGCCGTAGAGCGACATCTAGACTTCGGCGGATTCACTGACAAATTAATCCTTGAGGCATTGCTTGAAAATGCAGGATGGGACAAACAGGCAGCCAAAGCTGCTGTACCTCAGCTACTGACAGATTTAGACCCGTCGCATGCTGAAACTTTTGACAAAGGTGCTCTGTCTGTTTCACTCGGTGCCACGTCGATGCTTACCCTTTTGCAGTCAAAACCCGACGTCATACTTGGGCTACTTACAGGTAATACGGCAAGCGTTGCCGAAAGAAAGCTCAGTGCAGTAGGGCTGTGGCAATATTTCAGCTTTGGCTGTTACGGTGACGACCCGCATGAAGTCCGATCTGATCTTATCGAGCATGCCTTTACTAAAACGGGGCTTGATACCGTAAATACGAAAGCTTTCATCATCGGCGATACGGCACGGGACATTATTGCCGCACACGAGGCACATATCTATGGCATCGGCATTATCAACGGATCAGATAGACGTTTTGAACTTGAAGAAGCGGGTGCTGATGCTATACTCGAGGATTTTCAAGATCATAAACTCGTCCTAAAAGCACTACAGCTCGAAGCGAGCTAATAATTCTATCCATAGCCACTCTAATAAAACGACCATATTGTCATCATTCTGGGCGAAGCGAAGAATCTTCTAAAACCGTCTTGATGTCGTCATAGCTGAAGCCCTGACGCGCCAGATACATCATGAGTTTTTTGGGGTCTTGGTATTTGGCTTGACGACGCTTTTTCTCGACCAGCTCTTTTAGGACCTGGCGCTCGACTGTTTCGTCCTCGGCGAGTACGGTCCGAATGATATCACTACTCACTTTCTTTTGACGCAACTCCAGCTGGAGTTTCTTGGTACTGGTTGCTTTCAGCAGTCGACGGTTCTCAACCCAACGCCGCGCAAACTCTGCATCGTCAACAAACCCTAGCCTCCTTAGCCTTTCTATAATCTGCTCTATAAGCTCGGGTACATACTGTTTACGACGCAGATAGTCGCCGAGTTCACCCTCACTTCTCATCCGACGTACGACATAGGCAAGCGTTAGACCATACGCCTTGTCCTCGGCAGAGAGTTTCTTGAAATGCGCAACATCATCCGCCGTTACATCCAGACCGTTTACGAGCCGTGAGTCGAGTAAAGCATCGGCGCTCAAACTAAATGCGTAACTTTCGTCTACAAACACCGAATACCTGTTCGGGTTTTTAACTTGGGTTTGTATGCGCGTAATCTTCATTTCAGGTTAGCAATCTTTACCGTTTTTTTGCCCTTGTAGGGAGGTTTCGCTCATAGCATATGCCTGTCAT
>CAZLLY010000017.1:9566-12303 GCA_964560755.1 uncultured Candidatus Saccharibacteria bacterium
TATTTAGGAGAGCTGTAAAGTCACAATACGCATCAGACTTTTCGAGGTTAAAATGCCCCTGGCCGGGGACGACAAGTAGCTCGGCACGAATGTTTTCGGCGACATAGCGTGCTTGTTCAAGCGGCACATATGGGTCATCGTCTGAGTGAATGCAAAGTATGTTTGGCTTATCATCCCAAGTGTTTACAGATGCCTCCCCTTGTCGAATTGCGGCCTCGTCACTTTGCCCAGGTTGACGGTTTTGTACTCCCTCAGGGATTTTCTCCCAGTCAAATGGCACGTCAAACAAATGGTCATTTGCACTCCATTTCAGCGAATTATCGTGAAAAACAGATACGGCTACAACTGCGTTTAACTTCATTTTATTTTCTTGGGCCAACAGTAGGGCTAAAACCCCGCCCGATGAGTGACCGATCAAGACCGTGTCACCATCGAGCTCAAATGGGCAATTTTGATGAACATAGTCTAGCCATTGTCTAGCCGACGGCTGTTCAGCAAATGGCAATGTTGGTAGCCAAACCTCAAAACCTCTGCCAAGTAGTTCTGTCTCCAGCCAGCGAAACCAGTTACCTTCCGGCGAGCCCTGAGTCCCATGCAATATAACTACCTTTTTCATGTCCACAGCGCCCTATCTCCTCTAAAATCTTTAGATACTAAGTAGGTTGGAGTGTCTTTTCGGACAGTCTATTCCTTAGTGGCGGCTTCGCGTACTTTTTTAGCAATCTCGGCTTGCACTTTAGGGTTCTCTTGCAAGTACGTCTTGGCGGCTTCGCGGCCTTGACCAATTTTTTCACCACCGTAGGCAAACCATGCACCAGCCTTTTCAACGATGTTATGTACGACAGCAAGGTCCAGGATATCCCCGGCCGTACTGATGCCTTGGTTATACATAATGTCAAACTCTGCTTCGCGGAATGGCGGCGCAATCTTGTTTTTCACAACTTTCACGCGAGTTCGGTTGCCAATAACAGCATCCCCAGCCTTGATCTGACTAATACGGCGAATATCCATACGCACAGAGGCGTAAAACTTCAACGCGTTACCCCCGGTGGTTGTCTCAGGGTTGCCGAACATCACGCCGATCTTCATACGAATCTGGTTAATGAATATAACTGTGGTCTTGCTACGGCTAATGACACCAGTAAGTTTGCGGAGTGCTTGGCTCATCAGTCGCGCCTGCAGACCCATGTGGCTATCGCCCATGTCACCTTCAATCTCGGCACGAGGTACCAACGCAGCGACAGAGTCTACGACGATCAGGTCAACCGCATTGCTCCGTACCAATGTTTCGGTGATCTCAAGCGCCTGCTCACCGTTATCCGGCTGGCTGAGAAGCAAGTTTTCAACATCAACACCAATGCGCTTGGCGTAGGAGGGGTCGAGAGCATGTTCTGCGTCGATAAATGCCGCGGTACCGCCACGTTTTTGGATTTCAGCAATCGCGTGGAGCGTTAGTGTCGTCTTACCACTAGATTCAGGACCGTAAATCTCGATGATACGCCCTTTTGGTATCCCACCACCAAGTGCTAGGTCAAGGCCAAGGCTACCCGTCGGGGTACACTCAACCTCGACGCCCTGTGTTTCACCGAGCTTCATGATCGAGCCTTTGCCGAACTGCTTTTCGATTGTCTCGAGTGCCAACCCTAGTGCTTTTGATTTGCCGTCACCCTCTGCCTTTGGCTCTTTTGTATTGTCCACTTTCTCGCTCGATGCTTTTGCCATTTTATATTCATCCTTTCGTCTACGGCAGCCCAGAAAGCCACCTGAATCAATTAATGTTGTACACCAGGTATATCAAACACTCCCCCACTACACAACAGTCCCCCAAACTTTAATAGGTCCGTCCTATTAAAGCAGATTAGACCTCTTTTCCGTTCGCTAATTCATGTTTTAATATGTCCATCATCTCTTTATTTTTCTCATAATCGGCAACAAAGGTTAGGTAGTCATCAGCTCCATTAAACATATCCAAAATATTTTCTGGGTCTATCCATTCATCTGACACTTGTTGCAAATAATACGGCAAACTTGAATATTCATACTCTCGCCAATCTCGCGGGTTGAGATGGATATAGCGGGTAATATGTTCCAGATAGGTCGGGTCGCTGACACGAGATGCCTTATAGCGAGACTCGAAAAGCGGCCCGATACGCTTATATTTTTTATTAAAATACATACTATAACTCGTCAGCAAACTCCGCATAAAATCGGTCATCTCGGTCATCTGATGCTGATACAGCAAAAGGTGCACGTGGTTTGGCATGAGGCAAAATGCGAGTAAGTCAACACGATTATGGTAGTTAGGGAACGAGATGCCAATAGAATTTTTCGCCTCAACGAGTGACAGATATCGCTCGAATAATTTGAGCATTTTTTCATAGTCGGCACTATCTCTAAAAATTCTAGACCGATTGCCGCCACGAAAATACACGTGGTAATAACTTTCGGGGGCATCTTGTTTCACGATATTTCTACTTGGCACAGTACTATTACATCACGTTTTGCGAATTTAATAGGTCCGTCCTCACAAAATTACAACGACTGGTGTACTGGTTATGGTTTTGAGGTATAATGACTGCAAATGCGTATATCAGATAGTTTGGTGGAGCGACTGCTTGCGTCTACGGGCAAATTTACAGAGCCTCAGTTAAAGGCCCTTGTTGAACAGCAGAAAAGTGAAAAAAAGCCGCTGAAGTACGTTGTGGTCGCAACAAGTACGCTTAACGAAAAAGAGCTC
>CAZLLY010000017.1:12313-12534 GCA_964560755.1 uncultured Candidatus Saccharibacteria bacterium
ACGTTGAATTCAACCCCAAAGAACTCTCTGTCGAGATACTAAACCTCATCCCCGACCGCGTTGCCAGGCAGTACCGTGTCGTCGCCTTTAAAGAAGATGGCGATGGAATTATCTATGTTGCCATGGAAGACCCTGACGATGTTCCGGCCATTAGTTTCATCCAAAAACAGCTCAATCGACCGATCCGTGTCCACATCGCCACCTCAACAACTGTACAATCA
>CAZLLY010000017.1:12544-17416 GCA_964560755.1 uncultured Candidatus Saccharibacteria bacterium
CGATCGCGCAAACAGTCAACCTCATCATAGACTACGGGGTAAAGAACGGTGCCAGCGACATCCACATCGAACCACGTGAGAACTTTGTGCTTATCCGCTACCGGGTCGATGGTATCTTGCGCGAGGCCAACAAACTCCCCCGAAAAGTGCTCGGCAGCCTCGTTTCGCGTATAAAAATCCTGGCAAGCCTAAAGATCGACGAACACCGAGCACCCCAGGACGGTCGGTTCAAAATCGCAATCAATAACCACATTTATGCGCTCCGCGTTTCGACCCTACCCATCATCGACGGCGAAAAAGTAGTCATGCGCATCTTGGACGAATCGAGTAAACCTGCAACGCTCGAGGAACTCGGCTATTGGGGCTACTCGCTCGAGGCCGTCCAACACGCCATCGTCCAACCGCATGGCATGGTTTTGGTGACTGGCCCAACAGGCTCAGGTAAATCAACCAGCCTCTTTAGCGTGCTCAGCATGCTTAATAACCCCGGCGTCAACATCAGTACCGTCGAAGACCCTATCGAGTACCATGTTATCGGTGCAAACCAAACTCAGGTTAACCCCGTGGCCGGCATGACATTCGCCAGTGGCCTGCGTGCCCTCCTCCGCCAAGACCCAAATATCATCATGGTTGGAGAAATCCGCGACGGAGAAACTGCCGACCTAGCCGTCCAGGCCGCACTTACCGGTCACCTTGTTTTTAGCACACTCCACACAAACAATGCCGCCACCTGTCTACCTCGACTACTCGACATGAATATCGAGCCTTTTTTGATAGCCAGTACCGTCCGAATCGTCATAGGTCAGCGGCTGGTACGCAGACTCTGCCCCGACTGCCGCGAAGATTACACCCCCGACACTATTGAAATGCAGCAGATAACAAAAGTATTCCAGCTAAAGGACGCCGCAAGCTCGAAAAAACTACACGAGCTCGAGAAATCTGCCCTGGCGGGTGGCATCGGCGCATCAAACTCAAGCAAAACCAACAAACACAGCCCTGAAAACCTCTCAACCACAGAGAAATCTATAACAAAACTTTGGCGCGCGCCAGACGATGGCTGTGATAGCTGTAACCACACAGGGTACCGCGGACGCATGGGCATTTATGAAGTCCTCGCAAATACGACCAACGTCCAACAGCTTATCGTCGGAAACAGCACGAGCGAAAAACTCCAAGACCAAGCAATAGCCGACGGCATGATCACGATGCAAATCGACGGCCTCATCAAAGCGCTCCGAGGTCAAACGACTATCGAAGAAATATTACGAGTCACCGCGGAGAACACATAATATGGAATTTAGTTTTAAAGCACTGAAAAAAGACAACAAGACCATCACGGGTACGCTCGAAGCAGCCGACCGCGCCTCAGCCATCGCTGCACTGACCCACCAAGGCCTACACCCGCTTCTCGTCACCGAAAGTAAAGGTACGGGACGCTTTGGCAAGGGCAAAAAAGTTCGGAGCAGCGACCTCGTCATTTTCACACGTCAGCTTTCGACGATGATTTCAGCCGGAGTCCCTTTGGCGCGCGGGCTCAATACGCTCAAAGACACTCCTTCCACCCCTTATTTCCGTCAGGTACTCGGCAAAATCGGTAAAGACATCGAGGGCGGAACGCAGCTCGGTGATGCATTCGCCAAATTCCCATCAATTTTTGATGACGTCTTCGTGAACATGGTCCGCGCGGGCGAAGAAGGTGGTATTTTAGATGAAATTTTGAAACGCCTCGCGACCCAGGTTGAACAAAATGCAAGCATTAGACGTAAGATTAAAAGCGCCATGATGTACCCAATGGTCATTCTTTGTATCACGGTTGCGGCGTTCTTTGGCATCATGTTCCTTCTCATGCCGAAGATTTCTGCCATCCTGAAAGACCTTGGCGGCCCCGACGCCAAACTTCCTGTCTACACACAGGCCTTACTCGATTTGAGTAATTTTAGCCGCAAATATGCCTTCATCGTCATCCCGGCCATAGTCATCATCGTTTGGCTCGTCGCACGCTACATCAAAACTCCCAAGGGCAAATACAAATTCCACGCATTAATGCTCCGCACCCCTATCGTCAAAGATATCGTCACAAAAGTCGCTATCGCTCGATTCTCTCGCACGTTTGCATCACTCATGTCAGCTGGCGTAGGCGTGCTCGAAAGCCTGTCCGTTACAGGTGGAGCCATCGGTAATAAAGTCATCGAGAGAGAACTCGCCAATGCCGCTCTCGAGGTCAAAAACGGCAAACAGCTTTCCGAAGTCATCGGCCAAAGTAAACATTTTCCAAAAATCGTCTCTCAGATGCTAGCGGTTGGTGAGGAAACGGGCACCACCGACACAGTTCTGCTCAAAGTCGCAGATTTTTACGAAGAAGAAGTTTCGGTCGCCATCGATGGCCTGGCAAGCGTTATCGAGCCGGTCATGATACTATTTCTCGGTGGCGGCGTCGGTCTCATCGCCGCGAGCGTCATGGGCCCGATAGCTAGCATGAGTAACCAAGTCGGCAACGACTAGTCTTAAAGGTACGAAACAGACTTACTAGGAACTAAACAATTACTTCCGTCTTGAATGACTTTAGTCGTGCTATCTGTTCTAAACGCACCACAGTCATCGTTACCGCAGTTCATAGGCGACCCCGAATCAAGTTCTCGACCTTCAAGACTTCTTAGGAGGCATCCACCGCGAATCTTAGCAACATCCTGAGCAAGATCGTGATCTGCCTGTTCTTCAGGTGCCATAGCTTTATCGCGCTCTACAAAGAACTCAAAATCTGACTGATTAGTAAAGCCTTTCTTATCTGGTCCACGCATAAAAATAGGTCTCCTTATTAAACGTATTAAACGTATTATACATTTTTTACATATTTTGTCAATATTTATTTCTTCCCTGTTCAGCAGTATAATTACCGACTATGAGCGGACATAGCAAATGGTCAACTATCAAACGAACAAAGGGTGTGAAAGATGCTGCCCGCGGAGCGGTTTTTACCAAACTCGGCAATGCTATCGCCATAGCCGCCCGGAGCGGCACCGACCCCGAAACAAACTTTGCACTTCGGCTCGCTATGGATAAAGCCAAAGCTGCAAACATGCCCGCCGCGAACATTCAGCGCGCCATCGACCGCATCAAGGAAAAAGGTGCTGCCGACCTGACAGAGGTAATGTATGAGGGCTATGGCCCCGGTGGCGTTGCCATACTCGTCGAAGTTGCTACCGACAACATCAACCGTACCTACCCAGAAGTTCGCCTAGCTTTCAGCAAACACGGTGGCAATATCGCCGAAAAAGGTGCCGTTGCCTTTCAGTTTGACCACAAGGGGATGATCCGGGTGACGGCAAGCGGTGACGATTTTATGCTAACTGCACTTGACGCTGGTGCCGAAGATGTCCAGGACGAAGACGGCGAAAGCGTTGTATACACCGCTCCAACAGATTTAGCCCGCGTCCGCGACGGACTCAAAGCGCAGGGTTTTACCATTACAGAAGCAGAGTTAACCTACGTCCCGAACAACACCATCGAAATAACCGACAAAGACACTGCAGGCAAAATCATGCGGCTCATGGACGCACTCGATGACGTCGACGATGTTCAGAACACCCACGTCAACTTTGACATCGACGAGAGCCTCCTAGGCTAAACTCAAACGCCCGCGTCATAACTACCCTGCCATGTTTTGGCAGTTGACCTTCCCCATATAAATACATACGGGTGTGTAGGGATTTTTACTTTTATACCCCGCCCGGCGTGCTACTATGAGGATATGAATACACGCAAACGAACTGTGATGGGGGTACTGACCGTCGTCATTGTGTCGGGGTTACTTAGCTTTATGATTAGCCGAAATACGTCGGTGGCGGTATCGAAAGGATTTTCGTTCGGCCCACCCACTGCTCAGGCCGTCAGCCCCGGCCGCGGTATTTACAAAACGACGTATTATGGGTTTCCGTCTACCTACCAAATAAAACAAACTTTTACACCGACTGACGGGCTCAAATATACATCCTCGTACGACCTCCAGCCGTTCGATGTTTCGTATATTGTTTCCAACTTTATATTTTGGACTGCAATTTTTACCGCGATTTTGGCCCCAGCATCACTAATCTATCGGCACAACAAAATGCAGTCTGCAGGCAAAGTATTGCCAGAAGCAGCAATGACAAATGAGCCAAATGAAGTAAAGCTAACAGAGGAAAAACAGTCATCCCAAGTGAAATAGCACATTTTGGGAGGTATTCATCCGGCGAGTAAAGGCCTCCTGGTGCTACACTAGTAGAATGAAAATACTTGGCATCGACCCTGGCACTGGGATTCTTGGGTTTGGCGTTATTGAAGTTATCCGCAATAAACCCCGCCTCATCACCGCAGGCGTCATCACAACCCCCGCGCACACCCCGCTGCCCGAGCGTCTTGTCGAGATTTATGAGGGCCTGACGGAGATTATCGCCGAAACAAAACCCGATGTCATGTCTATCGAGAAACTCTTTTTTGCCCAAAATGTCACCACCGCCATCAGCGTTTCCCACGCCCGCGGCGTTGCTATGCTGACGGGGCAACAAGCCGGGCTCGAAATAGCTGAATACACCCCCCTGCAGATAAAACAGACCCTAACCGGCTACGGTCGAGCCGACAAAAAACAGATGCAGGAAATGGTACGCCTGCACCTCAACCTCCGCGATATCCCAAAACCTGACGACGCCGCCGACGCCCTCGCCGCCGCCATTACCCATTCGCTCATGACCAGAGTATAATGTACTCATGATTGCAAGTTTACGCGGGGTTATTGGGAAGCAGGTGGATGGGACGGTTATTGTCGAGGTGGGCGGTGTTGGGTATGGCGTGGCCGTTACGGCAGAAGACTATGGAAAGCTGTACCAAGACAAAGAA
>CAZLLY010000018.1:0-13879 GCA_964560755.1 uncultured Candidatus Saccharibacteria bacterium
TCCCTTCGTCGGTCTTCGGTCGTCTGTCGTCTGTCATATCTCTTCATATAAAACAGTGCTTAACTCTTAACTCTTAACTCTGTATACTGTCTGTATGACAATGACACTATCAGAAGAATTGCAGTGGCGAGGGTTCGTCAACCAAACAACGTACAAAGATATCAAAGTGTTAGATGGCGCGCCCATCACGTTTTATCTGGGCGTTGACCCGAGCGCAGACAGTATGACCATCGGCAACCTCGCGGTTGTCATGATGATACGGCATTTTATCGACCATGGGCATAGGGCTATCATGCTGGTCGGCGGCGCGACGGGGATGATCGGCGACCCAGATGGGAAAAAACAAGAGCGCAACCTGCAGACTTTGGAGCAGATAGAGCACAATAAACACGCTATTGCCGAACAGTACAACCGTATTTTTGCGGGTAAACCATTTGAACATGTCGATAACTATGACTGGTTTAAAGACATGGGGTATTTGCAGTTTTTGCGTGATGTTGGCAAACACGTACCGATGCGCCAGATGCTTGGCCGTGAGTTTGTGCAGAGTCGCCTGGGCGAGGACGGTGCGGGGATTAGCTATGCTGAGTTTAGCTATGCGTTGATACAGGCCTACGATTTCTTGCATTTATCACGGACAAAAGGCGCAACGTTGCAGCTGTGCGGCGCTGACCAATGGGGTAACTGCATTGCTGGTGTCGAGTTGATACGGCGGATCGACGGCGGTGAGGCACACGTGTGGTCGGCTCCGCTCGTTATGAACAAATCGACCGGTGTGAAATTCGGCAAGAGCGAAGGTGGCGCAATCTGGCTTGATGCCAAGAAAACAACCCCAACGCAGTTTTACCAATTCTGGATCAACTGTGACGATGCTGGTATAGAAGATTACGCCAAAATCTACACGCTTTTAGACCGCGAGGAGCTAGAAAGCATCATGGCCGAACACCGAGAAAACCCAGGCGCACGTATCGCACAGACACGGGTGGCCAAGGAAGTTACGCGGCTGGTTCACGGCGAAGAGTTGATGCAGCGCGCCAAACTTGTAACTGCAGTGCTGACGGGGAATACGAGCATCGGCGAGGCAGATGCGGTTATCGATGACTTACGGGCTGAGATCCCGGCCGTAACCACTAGTGGGCAGGGTTCGTTAATCGCGGCGTTGGTTGAGAGTGGCCTATCGAGCTCTAACGGCGACGCCCGCAGGCTGATCCAAGGTAACGCTATATCTGTTAACGGTGAAAAGGTGTCTGTTGACGTATTCAAGCCTGAAATGTTCCAAAATGGTCGAGCGCTGATACGGCGCGGCAAAGCGTTTAAAGATTCTGCGTTGGTGGAGCTAGCCTAAAATATATGATCAAATGGCTAGGTACGCACATATGACATTCATAAGTTTGCTTGTCGGCAAAATCATCATGAAACTGATGCATCTGATGGGCAGGACTGGTTCGGCGCTGCCTGGGCTGGTCGTTGAGCGACTCAACCCAAAAATTTTGCCTGCAACACTTGGCAAATTGCCACAAGGCGTCGTTATCGTGTCGGGAACAAATGGTAAAACGACGACGACTAAAATCATCACAAGCTTGCTCGAAGCCCAGGGGTTACGCGTCCTGACCAACAGAACTGGCAGTAACTTTGTGCGGGGCATCGTCAGTGCGGTCGTTGAACATGCGCACGTTAGCGGCAAACTAGACTATGACGTCGCGGTGTTCGAGCAAGATGAAGCCTATGCGGTGTTACTGACGAAATTGATACGCCCGCGGGGTGTGGTCGCCTTGAACGTGATGCGCGACCAGATGGATAGGTTTGGGGAAATAGACACGACAAACAAGCTGCTGCAGCAACTGGTTGAAGCTGCGACAGAATGGGCTGTGCTTAATGCCAATGATGAACGCATCAGTCAACTTCGACCGCGCGAGGGTGTAAAAACTGTTTGGTATGCACACAGTAAAGCACTTCAGAAAGATTTTCTTACTGACGACCAACTGTACGATGACGAAAAGGCCGAGTACCATGTTGCTGGCAAACCATACGGTGAACTACAAAAATATGGCGATGGAACCGTGACGGTAACACTTGGCGGTGTAGAACGCAGGTATGACTTTGCACTTGGTGGTAGTCATAATGCCATCAATGTTGTCGCCGCATTAACAGCGGTGCATACATTACTGCCTCAGACGAATGACACAAATATGGAGGCTGCGGTTGCGGCGCTTGAGCCAGCTTTTGGCCGAGGTGAGATGTTTACCCTCGCCAGCGGTGTTCGCGTGACATTGCAACTCGTCAAGAACCCCGCAGGTTTTATGCACGCACTGCGTATGCTGCAACATAAACGGTACGGTGCGGTAGGGGTTGTTATCAATGACGAATATGCAGACGGCCGGGACGTTTCGTGGCTGTGGGACGTCGACTTTACGGGGCTGAAGGGTGTAAATGTGCTGACGGGCGGGACTCGTGCAGACGACATGGCGCTGAGGCTGAAATATGACCTGGTTAAAACGAACAACATCGTACCGAGTATCCCTGAGTTTGTCGAGAAGTTTAACGATGCATCGGCGAAGGCTCCTGATGCGATCATCTTTTGTACCTACACGGCAATGTTAGAAACGCGCGAGCTATACAAACAGTACAGCCCCGATGTCTACGAGGTAACCGTATGAGCGCAAAAATCGCTGAGCGAGTCTTAACCATTGCTCACCTGTACCCCAAAGAGATGAACATATACGGCGATACGGGTAATGTGCTGGTGTTGCAGCGCCGTGCAGAATGGCGTGGTATCAAGGTCCAAGTAAAACACGTCGGTGTTAATGACCCTATCCCAGGTGAAATCGACATTATCGTTGGCGGGGGCGGCCAGGATGCTGGCCAGGGGACGATACAGCACGATTTGCAGACAAAAGCATCGCAATTACACAAACTAGCAGGCAGCGGCGTGGTGATGCTGATGATCTGCGGCATGTACCAGCTGTTTGGTCGGTCATTCATTACTCACGAAGGGGTAAATATCGCCGGAATCGGCGTCTTGCCACTCGAAACGGTTGCCGGGAACGAACGCATGATAGGAAATACGGTGTACCAGACGCCGTTTGGTACAGTGGTTGGGTATGAAAACCATAGCGGACTCACCCGGCTTGATAGCGAAATGGATAGGCTCGGCATCGTCGTTAAAGGCGAGGGTAACAACACAAGTGACGGGACAGAAGGTTGCAGAGTCAATAATGTGTTTGGCACCTATAGCCACGGACCAGTACTTGCAAAAAACCCGGCCCTTGCCGACGAACTTTTGCGTTTGGCATTGCAACGAAAATACGGCGAAACATTCAAACTAGCGCCGCTCGATGATGAGGTAGAAAACCTAGCGCATGCCACGGCTGCAAGTCGCCCACGCTAAGTGAATGTTATACTAAACGGTACATGCTACTTAGTTGACGGAATAATTTGGGGTTAAACGAGGCGAATGAATCTTCAGGATGATATAGCGACGGTAAAAGGGGTCGGTGATGCTATGAAAAGGGGTCTTGCGGGGCTCGGCATACGTAGCGTTGGCGATCTGTTAGACTATCTGCCATTCCGCTACGAAGATTATTCAGAGGTATTTTCCGTCAAAGACTTGCATCCAGGGCCCGTTAGTATCAAGGCAACTTGTTTGCAGGCAAGCGGACGATATGCGAGACGAGGTCTGCATATTACTGAGGCGCTATTCCAGGACGAAACGGGCAGCGTGCGGGCAACATGGTTTAACCAACCGTATCGAGCGAAAGCATTAAAAATTGGCGAAGACTACTATGTTTCGGGGCAGTACGAGCTAAGTTATCAGCGGTTTCAGTTGCTCAACCCGAGCGCAGAGCTCGTCAAAGATTTTCCGCTGAATACGGCGCGGATCATACCTGTCTACAGGCAATCAAAACTGGTTTCCTCCGTGCAAATACGCAAACTCATCGGCGCCTGCAAAGACGCCATACACACACTGCCCGAAACATTGCCAGGATGGATGCTGACAGAAAATGATCTGTTGCCACGGGCTGAGGCCGTTATGGCGATGCATTATCCTGCGAGCACCGAGCAGTTGGCGGCGGCAAAACGGAGGCTCGGGTTCGAAGAAGTGCTGGAACTAAGTATGGCGAGCGTGCTGAATGGCCAGGAAAATGCACGCGAACATGCTATGACCATACCGTTTGACGAGAAGATTGCGAAAGAATTTGTAGCAAAATTGCCTTTTACGCTAACGGCCGATCAGAAAAAGACAGTTTGGCAGATTTTCTTAGACCTACAGAAGCCGCATCCGATGAACCGACTGATCGAGGGCGATGTGGGGTCAGGGAAAACAGTCGTTGCGCTGATGGCGGCACTGATGGGTATGCGACACGGGTATCAGGTAGCGGTCATGGCACCAACAGAGCTGCTTGCGCAGCAGCATGCTAAAACTATGTATGATTTGCTTGAGCCGATGGGGCTCCACAACGAACTACTACTGTTAACGGGCAGTATGAAACCGGCGCAGAAAAAAACGGCGCAGGCGAATGTCCAAAGTGGCGTGGCTAAACTCATCGTTGGCACGCATGCGCTTATCCAGCAGTCGGTCCAGATGAAACAGCTAGGGCTTGTCGTGATCGATGAGCAACATCGGTTTGGGGTTGACCAGCGAAAAGCGTTGATGGGTAAGGCAAAAATGATGCCACACGTGCTTTCGCTGACGGCGACACCGATACCGCGGAGTTTGGCGCTCACATTGTTCGGTGAGCTTGACGTTTCGATTTTACGGGAAAAACCAGTTGGTCGGCTGCCGATTGAAACTGAATTGGTTCTGCATGGGAGCCGAACGGCGCTGTATAAAAAAATGGCTGCCGAGGTAGCAACAGGGCGTCAAATGTATGTAGTTTGCCCGATGATTACCGAGTCGGACACGCTAAGTACTAGCTCGGTGGAAACTGTGTACGAGGAAGTGAAGAAGAAACTACTACCAGTAGCGCGAGTTGGGCTGCTGCATGGCAAACTGCCGAGTAGTGAAAAGCTTTCGGTGATGCAAGATTTCAAAGACGGCAAACTAGATGTTCTGGTCTCGACTACCGTTATAGAAGTGGGTGTAGATGTTCCAAATGCGACGCTTATGGTGGTCGAGTCGGCCGAGCGGTTTGGGTTGGCACAGCTGCACCAGTTGCGAGGGCGCGTTGGGCGTGGTAGCGACCAGTCGCATTGCTATTTGGCTTTGAGCCCAGAGGTGGAGCCAACAAAACGGCTGCGGGCCGTTGCAACCAGTAACGACGGGTTTAAACTGGCCGAGTATGACCTCGAGCTGCGTGGAGCGGGGGCGATATATGGGGCGATGCAACATGGTGTGCTTGACCTGCGCGTTGCAAAACTGACCGATACCGAGCTAATCATGTCGGCGAGAAACGCAGCGGCAAAATTCATCAAATCGGGTGAAAAACTGGTACAATATGTTGAGCTGCACGAGCGTGTTACACGCCTGCGAACGGTTACTAACCTCAATTAATGAAAAAAATATGATAACAAATGAAATAGTGCGCCAACAATATGATCAAAAAAGGCTAAAAGCCACGCTCCGCCGTAGTACTGACGAACGGGAGAATAAATAGCATGTACTCACTTTCTGCAGGGCTCAAACCACTCAGGCCATTTGACGCATGGTTTGGTGCTCACCAACGGCTTGATAGATTCGCGCTCAAAGAGCTGCATCAGTTGTCTGGCGACGGCGTTGTTTTCCCCTCGGTTAAACAGCTACTTGAGTTTGAAGGCATAAACGGCCCAGATGGTATCAAAATAAAAACCCCAGCTCAGGGTGAGCCGTGGCATTTTTATAACCCATACGACCATACTGATACGCAGATTTTCGACAACATGCGGGTGAACTATAAAAATCTCGTCAAAGCTCTGCGGGCCGGTAACATGACGAGGGCGTCGTTTGAGGCGGCGTGGTTGGCTCATGCTATCGTCGATGGGCTGACTCCCGCCCACCATTATCCGTACGAGGAGGAACTAGTGCGACTGCGTGGTGGCCAAGGCAAAGAAACGCGGGTGAGCTACAAAGAAAAACTGCTTGTCACGGGTGATACTGTCAAGGAAACATTGAAAAACAATTGGGGCTTGGTCGGCGACAAGGGGCTACTTTCAACACACATGATGTTTGAGTTTGGCGTAGCGGTTATGATCGTCCCAATGCGTAGTATTAGCAAAAAACATGCCTTTAACGCCGCCGAAGTTGGGCTGGCTTATACAAAAGATGGCTATATCAAATATTTTCAAAAAGTTGCGCGGGAAATTGCCGATATGCAGCTATACCAAAGTTTTTATAAAGCTGGCTGGACACCGAGTCTTGGCCGTAAGGTCAGAGGTCACATGGTTCCGCGTATCATCCATGCTGTTACGCTCGCCTGGTTTTCTGCAGTTATCGAGGCGTCGAAAAAACGATGAGAGTTGTTGCGGGGTACTTAGGCGGGCGGATATTTGAAAGCCCCAGAGGTAACCGCACGCACCCTATGAGTGAAAAAGCACGTGGTGCTATATTTAATGCCCTCGGTGACATCAAAGGTCTGTCGGTGCTTGACGCTTTTTCGGGTAGTGGTGCGCTTGCTGTCGAGGCGGTCAGCCGCGGCGCGGCTAGTGTCCTTGCGATTGACGTAGATATTGACGCCGTTAAAACCATCTCGAGAAACGTTTCAACCCTAGGACTTGAGCAAACTATTACCGTCAGGCGCAAAAACATCAGCGGTTGGTCGCGTAATAATGTCGATAAGAAGTTCGACGTTGTCCTGGCAGACCCGCCGTATGATGACATCCGCCCCGATGTACTCGAGCGCTTGACGGTGCATGTTGCACCCGAGGGGATATATGTCTTGTCGTGGCCGGGGAGTGAAAACACAAGGGACTTTGCGGGCTTTAGTATTGTGTCGAACAAAGTGCTCGGCGATATCCAACTAGTGTTTTATAAACGAATCTAGTACAATATGTTGCTGTAGCCACAAGCTGCGGATGTGGTGAAATGGTAGACACGCCAGTTTTAGGAGCTGGTGCCGCAAGGCGTGAAGGTTCAAGTCCTTTCATCCGCACCAACGAAAATGCCGACCTTTTGGTCGGTTTTTTCGTTGGTATTGATAAGGCTTAAACCTTCACCCAAGGCGTAAAGGTGAGTCCCGCCAGTGGCGGGACGCAAGGCAATCTTCCGGTGCGAGCTATGCTTGCAACAGAGAAGTTGCGGGGTCGCCGAAGGTGACCAAGTCCTTTCATCCGCTCAAAACAAAGAGCCACTCTGCTATCATTACCTATAGTATGTAATGGAGGTCGGTCGATGCGAACGATACAGCGAGATATTGTGGGGGCGTTTATCTTCTCGAGTGACAATAAGCTGCTGCTAGGCAAAAGTATTAAGGGCGGTGTGTACCCTGACTGTTGGATTGTGCCAGGCGGCGGGATAGAACCTGGTGAAACTAAAATTGATGCAATCATCCGTGAGACGCTAGAAGAAACAGGGATAGACATTAGCGAGGCAAGTATTGAGCAGATCGAGGGAGTACAAAGTGGTCAAAGCGAAAAAGTACTAAGAGAAACGGACGAGAAAGTGTTGGTTGAAATGAAGTTTTATGACTTCAAAGTAAAGATCGCCGAGACTGCTAGTGCGGTGACACTTACCCACGAAGAAGATTTTATAGAGGCGAAGTGGTTTAGTATTGATGAAATGAATCTCCCCGAGCTTCCGCTCGGGGTATCTCTGCCGCTGACTTTCAAACTAACTTAAGGTTAGTTTGCCCCGCATCGTCCTTACCTTGGTTCTCTATGTATCGTCGAATGATCTCTTCGTTGATACCAACTGTTGATACAAAGTAACCTGCCGACCAAATACTGTTTGTACCCCAGTAGACCTTTTTTAGATGGGGGAACTTTTCGTTCAGGGCGTGAGCGGTCACGCTTTTCAAGGTTCTGACGACCATCCCGACTGACTTAGTGGGAGGGATTGAGGCGAGAATATGAATATGGTTTTGATCAGTGTTTATCTCTTTCAGAATGACGTCGGGATGGTACTCTGGCCATGACTTGAGGAATTCTTTGAGATAGCCCTGAACACCCTCGTTGAAAATACTGCGTCGGTATTTGGTCGGCCATACGAGATGAAAGTCACAGGCGAACACAACGTGGCTCATTCGACGATACACGGTCATAGGACTAGTATATCCTACTCAGACGAACACTCGAACTCACTCAGATGCGGGGAGGATCTTCATCCCATGAGCTGCCGCTCGGGGAATTGCGGGGGATGGATTAAAAGGTCTAAAGCTATCTCCGCCAGCAACCATTACAGTACAGAAAATGGGCTTTTTACAATAAAGATATATTCCGTTAGAACTCTACATAGATGGGGTATAATTCGTTAATATATTGTGCTCGTGCTTGTAACTCCCCTATTTATACTGCATTATATCTGGAATGATAGGTGAAATTTTTGAGAAAGCACCACGGCCTGAGCAACGTCCGGCAGAGCAGCTAATCGGCGATTTATTACCCAGATATTATGAAGTATTTGTGGAAAACCAACGCTATAGTGTCGAGCGTTCTATTATGGTTGATGGGCATGAGGTTGCGTGGCTAAAGTACGAGGGTGTAGTCGAGTACGACAATACGGGCGAAGGCAGGGAAGGCCAACCGTATATTGGACATGAGCTCGAGTGTGCCTGTAAGTTTACAGAAGGTATCGGCTGGCGCGTAGAAGATGATGGGCGCGCGTTGGCCCTAAAAGGTGGCGACGATTGTATTAAAAAGAAAACGGCTGTGTACCTAAGGCACCTCGAACTTCGACAGGAGTACGAAACGAGACAGATGTTAGCGCAGATGGGGTACCCAGATGCGGAAGAGCTTGAGGCGATCATGCTTGACCTCGTGGAAAAAGCTAAAGCAAGCGAGTTTCTCGAGGGAACAAACGGCGTTCACTCTGCGGGAGGTTGTTACTATTTACAGACTGTGGCTTCGATTGCTGATATGCCAATGGATATTGTCTGGGAGACTGCCAATAAAATGGCAGCCGACAAAAAGATACAGCTCGAAGACATGGTCGTTCAGCCTTACTCTGAACCAGCGGCTTCTCCTGAGGGTTCAGATATAGGAACCGTGCAAGGCGAGCACACCGAAATAGAAGTCGTACGAGGGGCACAGACCAATCACCCAACCTTCGTTTCTAAGATGGACGGTGTTAGCCTCGCTGAAGCCTGGACGAGCAAGGTCTAGTAGCATTCCAACCGCTAGCCGATGAGCTTGCTGATGCTATGAACGCAACCACTCCAGCATACCCGATTTTCATAGGCGATAGTTTTACCCCGTACAACTACGGCGGACTACTAAACAAACTATAGTCCGCTTTGAATATAAAGGATGGTATATGAAAACACTGTAAGATCAAGGACGCCCGTATATGCGACTGGCCTTGCCTGAGCTGCGCGTGAAAGTATCGCTGCAAGAGTACACGATATGAAGTGACACATTTCCGCGGGTAGATTGATCTGCTATGCTTAAAAAGACATAAGGGAGTGAGTCTAAAAATGGACAGTAAGATCATAGTTGCAGTTGTGTTATTTGCGGTTTCATCGGCCTGGAGCGTGTTCTATGCAGGTATCACCCCACGGTTATCGATAAGCCAACACGTCGCAAAGTTGCGAGTAACGCGCTGGGTGTTTGGCGTTGCCACATTGACTTCGACGATTCTCGCTGGCGCTACGATCTTTGGTGATATATTGCCAGGATACCACCCCTCGGCATTGTTATATTGTATATTTTGTCTACTAATCATACAGTTTATTTTTACTGCACTATTCCCTCATGTTGCAGGAACGTGGCAGGGTACCATACATAATATCGCTGCTTGGGGTATATGTTTTACGGTCCCATTTGCTACAGCTGCAACGCTTTTATTGCCACTTGAACCGTGGCTTTTTAATATTTTGCTTGGTGCGCTAGTGGTGGAGATTGTGCTTTTGACTGTCGCCTTGAGTTTCAAGACTCAGCGGTCATATTTTCTCATTTATCAGTCAGTGTATCTTGCGGTATTCTTTGGTGTGCTACTCGTACTGGCGAAGTCTGCTACTTAGCGAGGCGTAGTTTGCGGCGAGATTCGATGACACTACTGACGATGGCGGTAGCGATGAATACGAGGCCGAGTGAGCCAGTGAGCCATTCAGGTGGTTCGACATGGTACAGTTTGACGAGCATGACGAGACCAAGGGCCAATATAGCCCAGTGCGCACCGTGCTCGAGGTAGCGGTATTTGCTGAGCGCACCACTGCGCGTTAGGTAAACTGTTAGCGAGCGAACCCAGAGAGCGCCGGCACCGAGGCCTGCCATGATGAGGAGTACATCATTGGTGATGGCGAATGCGCCAATAACCCCATCAAGTGAGAACGATGCATCGAGGACGTTCAGGTACAAGAATGATGCAAAGGCTGCTGAGCCGACCAGCTGTTTAGCAGACGACTGTTTGTCGGCAAAATACCTACCAAATAGGTCGAGGCCGATGTGTAACATTACACCGATGACCGAAGATAGAAGCACCGCAACTCTGTATTTTTCATCGACCGTTGCGTAGAGCGCCATTGCCACAGAAAGCATGACAAGAATCTTGAAACTTTCATAGCTTCCGAACTTAGACAACCAATGTTCGGTCCGTTTTAGCCAGTGGATGTCTTTGTTACGGTCCATAAAGTAATTAACCCCGATCATCATCAGAAAGGTGCCGCCAAATGCATCGATAAGCGGCGCGGCATTGTGTAGCGTGTGTCCGTATTTCTCTGGGTCATGTAGCGCCATGTCGACGACCTCACTAAAGCCAGAACCAGAGGTAAACTGGACGATAAAGATTGGCAAAATGAACCGTACGACAAACACTGCGAAAAATATACCGACAGTCAAAAACATGCGTTGCCAGAATGGAGACATTCGGGCTAACACTTTGCTGTTTATGACGGCGTTGTCAAAGCTAAATGTTACTTCGAGTATGACCAATATGAGATAGAGCCATATCCCAACCATACCGCCATGGGCTACTACCCATGCACCGAGCACAATAGTTAGTAATGCTGAAACCCAAAACAACCGTAGTGGATGTGCGTCGTGTAAACCTTTTTTTGTCATGCGTACTACTATACCAGACGAAATGCATTGCCAGAATAAAATTTAAGCAAAAATTTGAAGCAGTGGTATCATAGAAGTAGGTAATCTAAAGGAGTAAACACTATGGAATGGGTCATTATAGCCATTGTCGTCGTCATCGTATTGACGGGGTTATTTACGGTCAGACAGCAGACGGCTGCAATCATCGAACGTTTTGGTAAGTTTATAAAAATATCTAACGCAGGGTTAAACTTCAAAATACCGCTAATAGACCAGATTGCAGGGCGGGTAAGTCTGCGCGTCCAACAGCTCGACGTTCGCGTCGAGACCAAGACCAAAGACAACGTGTTTGTTTTTGTAGTGGTCAGCGTGCAGTACTATGTCATCCCAAATAAAGTGGTCGATGCATTTTACAAGCTGCAAAACCCAACTGAACAGATCACGGCATATGTGTTTGACACCGTACGTGCTCGCGTACCAAACGTAGAGCTCGACCAACTTTTTGAGACAAAAGACGATATCGCGACAGCGGTCAAGTCAGAGCTTGATAGCGTCATGGACGACTTCGGCTATGGCATCGTCAAGGCGCTTGTCACCGATATCGACCCAGATAGCAAAGTCAAAATGAGCATGAATGAAATCAACGCTGCACAGCGTCTACGTGAAGCCGCCATCCAACAAGCCGAAGCCGACAAGATCCGCGTCGTCAAGGCAGCCGAGGGTGAGGCTGAAAGTAAGGCATTGCAGGGCCAGGGTATCGCCAACCAGCGCAAGGCTATCATCGAAGGTCTGAAAGAATCTGTCGAGAACTTTAGTAGTGCCGTTAACGGCGTAAACAGCCAAGACGTGATGAACTTGGTCATGATGACGCAGTATTTTGACACACTAAAAGAGTTAGGTTTGAGTGGCAAAAACAGCACAATTTTGATTCCCCACAGCCCAAGTGGCATGGGCGACATAAGCGAGCAGATGCGTAATGCAATGATAACTGCCGACCAAGTGTCGAAATCGTCCAAAAAAGTAGTCTAGTCTCGTGCTAGTAGTCACAAATAGGCCAGGTTTTGCCTGGCTTATTTGTTTGCTGTTTGAGTGAGTAGAATCACGGTTTACTTGACAAATATAGCATAAGTAGTATAATGGAGGTATAACGATTAACAAAAAGGAATAAAAATGTTTCTTGAAACTGTTAATTTTTTTCTCGGTGGCTCAACATTTGATCTGCGATCCAGCTATAGGGAATCAGCCAAACGAATTAGAGATCACCTCGGTACCATAGGTGTTGACATAGAAATTCAAAATAGCACGACAGACGCGCACCCTTCGCAAATCGGCAGAGCTGCACTTGTCGGAGTAAACATATAATCACTTAACCATATAACCGCAGGTGCGCATATATGTTGCGTTTTCGCGCTTCTGTCATAGTAGGGCCGTTACACGACAGTAGTTAGGGGGTGAAAATGACCTGCGGGACTCGTACGTAGGGTTATTGGGGCTACTTTATGTCTGAGTATAGTAACTTACAGCGTAGAACAGCCGTTATGTATGCTGTAAGAACAGTGGACGAAGGCGAAAAACTTGCAAAATAGTTTATTTTATGATACAATAAAAACATGTATTACCGACCAAATACAATAATAAATATCACGGGTCCTTCGGGTTCAGGAAAATCATCGCTCATTCGAGATGTTTTTGGTGAAACGAATGACAGGTGGCAGGTATTCCGCCCGAGTGACGTACTTCGCGAACAGGCGGGTCGACTTGGTGTCGAGCTTACTTCACCAGGTGCGTATGCGCAGGTGCACGATTGTCTCAGAATACAAGACCCTGATTTTATGGTAAATTCCATACTAAAACTAAAGGGAAATGTTGTGCTTGATGGACTGCGCGTCTACGCGGACGCCAAAAGGTTACAGGGAATCCTCAAAGATCGCTACTTTACTTCAATTGTTCGTATCCCAGACGACATGCGTCTCGAGAGAATGAAGGGCAGACCCGGTCGTAGCGAGGGTGTGCCATCATCGATCGCTGAGTTAAAAGCGTGGGATAATGCAGCTGTACCAGAACATTTTGACTTCAATAATATTCGGTTGATGGCGAATTTGCCGTCAGAGCCGTTTGATATATCGGGGGAGCGTACAGAAAATGCTGCCCGTTATGCGATGCACGTTCGGCAAATTTCTAATATTTATTAGCCAATGTGCTGTTCAGCCCTTGATGGTCCCGAGAATAAGTATGCGGGGAGGACTGACTACGAAATCAGGAACAGTATAGCTCGATCTGCAGAGGAAACAGTGGGGTGGCTTTTTAAAATGGTACAATAGGAAACATATGACATTATCGACACAACCGTACAAGGGTGCGCGAGATTTTTATCCAGAGGACAAACGCTTGCAAAACTATATGTTTGCGCAGATGCGCAAGGTATGCGAACGGTTTGGCTACGAGGAGTATGATGCGCCAATATTAGAGCCGACTGATCTGTTTTTGGCCAAAGGCAACCAAGAAATCATCGACGAGCAAACCTATACATTTACCGACCGCGGTAATAGAAGTGTTAGCCGCATGGTGGCCGGTCGACGGCAAGAGCTCGGGTATCCTGCTCGCTGGTATAGCATCCCCGAGGTATGGCGCTATGAACGCATGCAGCGCGGCAGACTGCGACAATTTTGGCAGCTTAATGTTGATGTATTTGGGCTTGAAGGAGTCGAGGCCGAACACGAGCTGATCGTACTGTCAGATGCGATTTTGAAAGGTTTTGGTGCGAAAAGTGGCA
>CAZLLY010000018.1:13889-17356 GCA_964560755.1 uncultured Candidatus Saccharibacteria bacterium
ATGTACAGCATCCGCGTTAATAGCCGCAAGCTGACCCAGTACCTCTTTGGTGAATACCTTGGGCTCAATGAGACACAACAGGAAATGTTGGTGCGCGTTATCGACCGCATGCACAAACTCGAAACGGCAAGCTTTTTGGCACAAACAGATGCGATATTGTCACCCAGTCAGCGCGATGAAGGGCTCCTGGAAAAACTACAGCAGATCTTGTCTGTTAGGTCTATAAACGAACTACCGGCAGACGCCAAAACACAACCTGCAGTGCTGCGATTGACCCAGCTCCTCGACCTGCTCGACGATTCTGGTGTCACGAACGTACGGTTCGACCCGACATTGATGCGTGGGTTTGACTACTATACTGATGTTGTTTTTGAAGTGTTCGACGAAAGCCCCGAAAACAACCGAAGCATGTTCGGCGGCGGGCGATACGATGGTTTGGTTGGGCTGTTTGGCGTCGATCCCGTCCCGACCGTTGGGTTTGGCATGGGCGACGTGACGCTGCAGAACTTCCTCGAGACGCATGGGCTCGTACCAAAGCTTGCCAGTGAAACAGACGTGTATGCAGTGCTTATCGGCGAAAATATGTACGAAAAAAGCCTGCCCGTCATCGCAAAACTGCGTGAAATGGGCGTTAGAGTTGCGGTTGACTCAACGGGCCGCAAGATAGAAAAACAGATCAAAACGGCCGAGAAAAAGGGAATCGAGACGATATTGTTCATCGGTGAAACAGAAATAGCGGCCGAACAATACCGTTTGAAAAATTTGGTTTCAGGGTTTGACGAAACACATAGCCTCGAACGTATCGTATCGTTTATACTCGGCGGCCGGTCATCAAGCTCCCAGGACGAAGATCTATAGATATTTACTGTGTCAGACGAATCTAGGATTTTGCAGATCTACGATGAACGCCCCTTGGGAGGTGTATCTTTTTGAGTAGACACAGACACACCAACTCTACGCCTACTGGCGTCAGCGATTTTCATCGCCTGTATTGTTGCAAGCGTCGAAAAACTCAGACGTGAGGTGTCCTTGCCTTCTTGTTTTGCTAAACGGAGTAATTCTCTAGCCGAAATAGGCTTTGTGTGGTCATGGATTTGTTGTCCATAGTGAGACCCATTTTTAGCGTTGGGTATCAACATTCCCGGAGGCCCCCATGCAACTGCATTGATTGTTGCTTGTGCTGCAGATGTATCAACTTTATCTGCTGCTCGAACGACGATTCTATCAAATCTGTTTACAATCTGTCTCCGTTTTCGATAGCCGAGACCGACGATTGCCATTGCTGCTAAACTTCCGCCAAAAATTTGTAATCCGCTATTGTTTGACGCTACCCACGACTGTATGGTTGTGGTGGGGTATCCGGTTATCGAGGCTGTGCTTATTTCGGATGTCGTAGCAGCACCTGCAGGCGTGTAGTCTACGACGGAACCATCTTCCATCCCCCACATATGCCCTGGGAAGGTCAATTTGCCATCGTTGTCAGGTTCATAGAACCCAGTTGCTATCAATGAATTGCCGTCACTAAAATTTGTCAGTGCACCGACAGTTGTAGCTGCAGTATTGCAATTTTCAGCCTCTAATTGTGCTAAGTTATTGATTAGTGAAGCTCGCTTTGCTGCAAAATCTACTACTCCATCATCGATCAACTGATGCATTCCGCTGTCTTTTAACGGTGTATAAGAATATGGTTTTTCACGAACTCTTTCACCTATTAATTCAGATGAAATTGCACCAGGTGAAACGCCAAAATAATCGGTGAGGGCTTTTTGTGTGTCGAGGAGCTCTTGACTAGATTGCCTTAGTTGCGATGCAGGGATATTTTTGTCGTTGACCCTCCAGTTCATTTCTACGTTAGGAGAGACTAAAGGGTCCTGCGATTCTTCTAGATAGTAGACAACGCTTAACTGGTCGAATGCGGGGTTGTCTTCATATCCTGCAATTGATTCAATTGTTGCAGTAGTTGCGTTGCTGTATTCGTCTCGTATTAATAATGCAGGGATTGGGGCTTGATTTTCTTGAGTACTTTTAAAAAATGCCGCAGAGACACGGTAACCCTCTGGCACGGCTAATTGCATAGTCATGAGTTGATTTGGAAAATCGGTGCTTTCTACAACTATGCTAGGATTATTTGCTAACGCTTCATCGACGGTTAATGGTGGTGAGCCTTCGATATATCGACCAGTGCCAGACGGCTGATAACGTACGTCGCCACCTTCGAGAATTACTGTATCAGACCAGTCTGACATCCAATAAGTTGGTGCGGGTTTGTTGTTCAACATCGTATACGAAAATGCCAGCCGCGGTTTCTCAGCGTCTGGTTGCGGAACGTCACCGACACCACCGCCAACTTCATAGCTATCGCCCCATTCCTCGGCACCTTGTTCGTTCTGTATTGTTGTTGTAGGTTTACCACGCAGCATCTCGCTACTGGATCGATACATAGTCTCAATCGCGTCATCAACCACAGCTGCTGTTCGAAGAAATGGGTTTTGACTGTTATTTACAAATTCTTTGTAGGCTAGAGACCTGTGTAGGTCTGTAGGCGTACGACCGGTACCTAGCCCGACTTTTCTCATATTTTGAATCTCGATAGGTGGTTTTGTACCGGGGTGCTCATTATTCCACAGCTCGATTGTGGCCGCCTTGTGTGTGGAAAACTCATTTTCAGTGTATGAGTGTGCTCCGAGAACTATCACTGCAGGTAGGCAAGCGGCAGTAAGCGCCTTGAATATGCTACCTGCAACGGATTTATTTTCTTCGCTATGTTTAAAAGTTATATCTTTATTCTCTTTGTCAAACATGCGCATAAATGCCGTATCTTGACTCTGTATAAATTCAGTAGACGCAGCATCATTTGGGTGTATTTGTTCATCAGGATGCGCGGTTATGTAAACGTATAGTGCAGCTAGGTTTCGCACCTCAGTATTTGCTGTATCTGGGAGATTATCTATAGCAGCATTTATCAAAGCTTCGTCACTATCATAACCGATATATCGGGAAAGTAGTTGATCTTTGGTCGTGCTACCATCAGGTCGAAATTGAGGTATCGACGCCATGGATTGCAACCTGGCATGAGTACGATTGCTCTCAGTAAACTGCGTTACGAGCCTGTTACCGTGCAGACGGTAACTAGCCTGCATGTATCGTCCGTTGCCGCTGAGCATTTGATCCATTTCTCCGTCAACAGTAGCCTGCATTTCGCGTGCAACGGAAGACTTGAAAGTCGTATAGTCATGACTTAATGTGTACGCCTCATAGGCAGCTCTAACCTTAGGATTTAGTATCTTCTCGGTCAGCTCATTGGTTAGGCTGATTCCCAAAACTTCTCTTATGGCATTCGCAATTTTTGGTAAATTAGACACGTTTGTTACCAAGACTCGTTCGTCGGCGGCTACATCGTCGTACGTTACCGTGTTAATTTTCTTGATGTCCTGGATGAGCTGTTTGGTCGTAGAAATATATCCGAG
>CAZLLY010000019.1:0-17210 GCA_964560755.1 uncultured Candidatus Saccharibacteria bacterium
AAGGCGAATTTGTACCTGTCAATTGCACCTGTCCGCCTCGGCTACGGCGAGGATGGTGATGAAGGGCATGTCATCCTTCTCAGGGATATTACCAGAGAAAAATCACTCGAAGAGGAGCGCGACGAATTCATCAGCGTCGTCAGTCATGAGCTTCGCACCCCAATAGCCATCGCCGAGGGTAACATCAGCAATGCACAGTTTTTGGCAGAAAAGGGGATGACTCCTGAGCAAATCGCCGAGGCACTGCGCGTCGCCCACGAACAAGTCATATTCCTGGCCGGCATGGTAAATGATCTGTCGACGCTCAGCCGTGCAGAACGTGGCAAATTAGAGTACGAAATAGAATCCATCAACGCATTTGAGCTCGCCAATGAGCTCGTGACAACATACAAGGGCGAAGCAGCCGAAAAAGGCCTAGACCTACGGTCAAACATCGACCCAAACCTCGAAACACTGCAGTCAGGGTCGTTGTATGTCAAAGAAATACTGCAAAATTTCGTGACAAACGCCATAAAATACACCGACAGTGGCAGCGTGACTATCGGGGCAAAAGCCGACCCCAAAGGTGTAACATTCACCGTTACTGACACGGGCATCGGTATCAGCAAAAGCGACCGCGAGCGAGTATTCGACAAATTTTTCCGTAGCGAAGACTTTCGCACCCGCGCGCACAGCGGCACCGGGCTAGGGCTCTACGTAACCATGAAACTAGCGAACATATTGCATGCCGAAATAAACCTCGAGAGCGAACTCAACAAGGGTTCGACATTCCTCATCTTCGTTCCCAACCTGAAATAACATTCGACCATTACATACCCGCGTGTTTTATCCTATACTACCTGTATGTTCTTATGGTTTAGTCTTTGGGCACTATCAATCGCAGTAGAAGTCGCCGCTTACCTCAGTATTTCAAGGCGAGCGGTGGCAAATAGCGCAGTACGGCGGTTAGTTTTTGGGGTGGTTGCCATAGTTGTTTGTAGCACGACCGTCCTACTCCTACGGGAAGACTGGAAATTCTGGCTGCTACCGAGCCTATTCGTCCCGTATCAGTTAATAAACATTGCCCGCGCCGTACGGTACCGGCTTCAACCAGACTTTTTACGCATGGCATCACTAAAAACAGTTGCCTGGCTTGCAGCTATGCAGCTCTTAGCCGTCGGTGTTAGCGAAATACTACGCCTAAACGGTCCCATTTTTACCCCAATGATCATTGTGTCGTTGCAATCTGTCGTCGCCGTATTCTTGCTCCAGGCACTGACCTATGCGTGGGAACATAGCAAACCAGGCCTGCGCGCCACCCCTATGGCCGACCGGGAGCTCCCAAGCCTCAGCGTGTTGATCCCCGCGAGGAACGCAACACTCTCACTCCAAAACTGCCTCGAAAGTTTGACGGCGAGTGACTATCCAAAGCTCGAGATACTCGCGCTCGATGATGACTCATCCGACAAACGCACGCCAGAAATCATCCGAGGTTTTGCTCGTAAGGGGGTACGGTTTATCCAAGGTGAGACACCTCGCCCTCACTGGCTTGCCAAAAATGACGCCTATGACCAACTATTTCAGGCATCGAGCGGGGAACTCGTCTTGTTTTGCGGTGTCGACGTCATGGTAGAACCCCATACACTGCGTCGCCTCGTCGAACAGCTGGTCGATAACAAACTCGACATGCTGAGCATTCTACCCCTCAGGCCTATTCATGAACGCCGCAATCTTTCACCGGTCCAAACCATGCGATACTGGTGGGAGCTCGGCTGGCCACGAAGAATTTTTCATCGTCCACCAGTCCTTAGTACGCTCTGGCTGATACGGGCGAACACGCTAAAACAGTCGGGTGGTTTTGCCGCTGCCGCGCAGATGATAATCCCCGAGGCGTACTTTGCCAAAATCACCAACACCGCTAAACGGTATATGTTCATGCGCTCAACTCCGTCACTTCCCGTATACAGTACAAAAAACCAGCAGCAGCAGTACGCGACCGCGGTGCGTGTACGATACCCCCAAACGAGGCGCCGTATATCTGTCATTGCCGCGACGGCACTGTTTCAGCTATTCTTTTTGGTCGGGCCATTTGTTACGTTTCCACTAAGCATCATATACAACTGGGGTAGCATTCCCATCGCTCTCGCCGCAGTATCTGTCGCCGCGCTGCTCACGATGCAGTACTACACCTCAGTCCGTACTCATCTCAGCAAATTCTGGCTCGGGCTCATCACTGCGCCTATCACATTTTTACTCGACATCATCATGTTACACACCAGCCTATTCACCTACGAGTTTGGCGAGGTAAACTGGCACGACCGCAGTGTTAGTCGGCCAATGCTCGAAGTTATTCCAAAGCTTGAGGATAGCCAACAGACAGAAAATGTTCCAGAGCCTGACAATGGTCAAGTCAGCAGCCCAACTCACCACAAACCAAAACCAAGTGAAAACCAGATTGACTTGTAGCTACCGCTAGGGTATCATTGACACATTGGCAGCCTACGATATGTAGGCTATTTTATTGCCCAAATGTCATGTCGGGCTAAAGGAGTGGTGTGTACTATGGCGAAAGCAAAAAAGAAGACACTAAAAGAATCTCAAGGTGATGATCTGCAGAGCGAAAGTTTGATGCGCGTGTTTTGGCGTGGTTTTTTCCTACCCGTTAGACTCATCTGGCGCGGGCTGGCCTGGCTAACACACCAAACGCCGTTTAAACAGATTGGCCACGGCCTTCGCTGGTTCTTCACTAGCAAACCCATCAAATTCATCGCAAAATGGACGGGCGTCAAATATGTCATTGACAGTTGGAAAGTACTACGAGGTGTTACATGGCCTACGTTCAAGGAAAGTTTGCGGCTAACGGGTGCGGTCATTGTTTTTTCTGTGTTGTTTGGTCTACTCATCGCTGTTATCGACTTTGGGCTAGATAAACTATTTAAACAAATTTTGCTGAAATAAGGAGTATATAACATGAGCACTAAACGATACGACACAAGCAAACAATGGTACGCCATCCACACCTATAGCGGTTACGAAGAAAAAGTCGCCGAGAGCATCCGCCAGCGCGCCGACAGTCTTGACATGAAAGACAAAATTTTCACCGCACTTGTGCCAAAGGAAAAACAGATCGAGATCAAAAACGGCAAACGCAAGATCGTCGAAAAGCGTATCTTCCAGGGCTATGTTTTGGTCCAGATGAAACTAACCGAAGACGCCTGGTACATCGTGCGAAACACACCGTCAGTTACCGGCTTCGTCGGTACTGGTACCGAACCAACTCCGGTTGACCCCGATGAGATCGAGAAAATCCAAAAACGAATGGGCCTCGACCAGCCAAAACACAAGATGGACTACAATGTCGGCGACGTCGTCAACATCATCGATGGGCCATTCAAAGGCTTTGACGGCACTATCAGCGAAATAGACCCACAAAAGGGCAAGCTAAAAGTCCTCGTCAACATGTTCGGCCGCGAAACCCCTGTCGAGCTCGACAGTCTCCAAGTCAAACGCGTCTAGTATCATAATATGGGTGGGGAAAGGGTGATTATGAAGAAATCAGTTGAATCGCTACCCCACGAAATTGCACCAGGAGTATTTCGCGCCAGCGATCTAGAACTCATACCGAGAAGTCAACTATACAGCTGTGAAAGTCACGAAGACGGAACCGCCGCAACCATTATTGGTGTGGGCGAGCTTGTATTATCCAGATATATGGGACTTAATGTCGCCTTAGTAGGGCCGACAAATAAAAAACAAGCCAGAGTACTGGCAGCTACGCACCACAGCATTAGGTCAGAATATCAACGATTGACGGACGAGGCCAGTAGAGTTAAACATCTTGCAGTTTCTGATGGTAGAATTTACGGATATGTAAAAGCACTGTCAGATACAGGCCGAAGGTTTGGAATCGCCGCAGATAAATGGAAAGATTTTATTACCAAACCCACTGAACGACGTGACTATGCGGAAATATTTCTAACTGGCCAGCTCGATACTATCATCGGCGGAAATGGTTTTTTTGATGGTTTTGATTACGAGGGTCAAGCCGCCGTTGAAGCACTCAGCAGGCAAATGCAGTCTCTCAAATCTAGAGCCGTAACACAGCGAAGACTAAGTGTCCACGACAGTGGTACGTATATTGCTTCCCGACGTGGGAGCATCTGGATGGCCGTTAGCGAAAGTGAGCTATTCGATATGTCTAGTTTTAAGCTCGCTGCACCTCTTGCAGGATTTGCGCTGACAGACATTAAAAAACAACACACTGCGAACTACAAAAAGCGTATTGTCACACCAGTTGTCATTGGACGGGATGCTGTCCCGTACCGCGCCCGCCACGTTATACCAATGCCATTTACCCTTTTACAGGACCGCAGCACCAAAAGCATCGGTTGAAAATAGACCCACTATCTGGTACTATACATACGTTACGCACTACTATAAAGGTAGGAGAACGGCGGAGCTAGCTTCAAATGCTCTATAATATCCCGTTCGAAAAGGAGATAACAGATGGCAAAAGTCGTCAAAGCAAATCTAAAAATGAAAATCAAAGGTGGCCAAGCCAGCGCTGCGCCTCCTGTCGGTAGCACCCTCGGTCAGTACGGTGTTAACATGATGGATTTTATCCAACCATTTAACGACGCGACCAAAGACATGCAGGGCAAAACCGTTACTGCACACATCACCATTTATGACGATCGCACCATGAGCTTCCGCGTCGTTGCAGAGCCAACAGACGACCGCATTCGCGCCGCTCTAGGCATCCAAAAGGGTAGTGGCCGACCAAACAGCGAAAAAATCGCCAAGAAACTCAGCCAGGCTGACCTACAGCGTATCGCCGAGGAAAAAGCAGCCGACATGAACGCCGACGATGTTGAAAGCATCAAAAAAATGGTTGCAGGCACCGCCCGCAGCATGGGCGTAGAAGTCGAGGCCTAAGATGGCAGGTGAATTCCCAAAGGAGCTCAATGACCCTACGGATGCTGCAAATGCTTTCGAGGCACTCTCAAGGGGGAGAGTCGACGAAGCTACCACCACGGGCGCTCAACTAACTATGCTCGCAATTATGCGTGCTGTATCACCAAGTGGCGAGCCAGCAATCAACGCGCGAATAACGCAAGGTATGCATCCACTTACAGAAACCAATCGTCAACATCATATTTTCTTATAGATTACAATTTTAGTATTTAACCCGTGGGAGGCTACCAACCAGGAACGCCGCAAGCACCACGAAAGGAGTTACACAATATGGCAAAAACTAAAGCAGACTTACTAGCTGAGGCAAAGGCACTTGGGCTTGAGCTGAACGCAAAAAGCACTATTGCAGACATTACTGCAGCTATCAAAGCCGCAGGCGAGACTGTCACCGAGACCGTAACCGAAGCTGTAACAGAGGTAGTAGCTGAGGTCGAAGCAAAAGAAGTCAAGACCGCCAAGGCTGGCAAACGAAGCGCCAAAGGCCTAGAAGAGGCCGAAGCCAAAGCAGAAAAGATCGAGCACCAGAAACACCGTGACGAGGCCGAAGCAGCAGCCGAAGAAGTTGAAAAGGCCCGAAAAGCTGTCAAACCAACGCGGTCACGCCTAGAACGACGAAGTAAAGGGTTCCGTAAAAGCGCTGAGTTAGTCGAAAAAGGCAAGGTTTATAGCCTAGCCGAAGCACTTGCGCTCGTCCCTAAAACCAGCAGCGTCAAATTTGATGCCACTGTCGAGCTGCACATTAACCTTGGTGTTGACCCACGCCAGGCTGACCAAAACATCCGCGCAAGCCTCGTTTTGCCTGCCGGTACTGGTAAAGCCGTCCGTGTCGCTGTTTTCGCAGACGACAAAGTAGCCGGTGCAGATGTCAGTGGCATCGAGACCATCGTGGCCGACCTCGAAAAAGGCGTCATTAACTTCGACACATTGGTTACCAACCCGCAGAACATGCCAAAACTTGGCAAGTACGCTCGACTGCTCGGTCCACGCGGCCTCATGCCAAACCCAAAAAGTGGTACCGTTACGACCGACCTAGCAAAGGCTGTCGAAGAGTCAAAAGCTGGACGTGTTGAATACCGCGTCGATAGCACCGGCATCATCCACGTCGGTATCGGCAAAGTTAGCTTTACAGCGGCACAGTTGCAGCAAAACGCTGACGCCGTCATGAGCAGTATCAAGTCTGCCAAACCACAGACCATAAAAGGCACCTACATCAAGGCAGTTCATATTGCCTCAACCATGGGCCCAAGCATTACCGTCAACCCGAACGAGTAATAGCAACCGTCTGTAAACGACTACATCACCACTCCAACAGGGGTGGTGATTGTTTTTGCGCCATCATACTGTAAAAACATTTCTTCACCAGCGCTGTCATCCTGAGCGCTAGCGAAGGATCTTCTAATGCCTATCGCAGAGAGGAAGATTCTTCACTTCGTTCTGAATGACAGTGGGAGTTTAGGGCGATGGATATGAACATAAAATCCAACCTCTCATCATCCCCGCGGATGCAGGGATCCGGCCGTAATTACCGAAAAAGTCGGTCAAATATTCACCCTTGCCCCTTGTGGTCACCCGCGTTTGTGCAGCGTATGATATATATCCGCATACCCTGCCGCCATGTCTTGGAGCGTAAAATTCTGCTCAAAGGCAACTCTACAGACAGCTCTATCTATCTGTTGAGCCTGGCTTAAACCAACGGCGAGGCGTTGCACAGTATTAGGCTCATCGAGTACACCAGCTGCAGAATACATTTTCTCTGCCACTACCCCAACTGGTCCTGTGCGTAGTATCTCTGGAAGTGCGCCGGAATCAAGCGCAACTACAGGTGTGCCACAGGCCAACGCTTCTATGGCTACCATACCAAAAGGTTCTGCAAAGATAGATGGCACGAGTAGTGCCGCAGCGTTTCCAATAAAAACGTTCTTTTCTGTATCGCTATCGATAAAACCAACGTACTGGATCATATCGTCGAGCTCTGGTTCAATCCGTGTTTGCCAGTAGCTGAGTTTTTCCGACTCAGCATAATGTTTTCCAGCGATTATAAGCTTCATAGGCCGTTCTACGGTCTGGTTATATCGTTTGACTGCAGCGATCGCCAAATGGACACCTTTTGGCTCGATGATACGCCCAATATATGCAAAATAATCCTGGGATGGGTTTTTAACAGGGGTGTATTTTACTTCATTTATCCCGTGATACACATTACCGACCCAGTTTGTGTCTGCCGGCATATCTGCGCGCTGCGCATATGACAGCGATACCCAGTTTAGCTGTTTATACTTTGGCATGACCGACTTGTATTTCACTAGGAAATTGAACGGGTCATGATGGGTGAATACGACTGGAACCTGGCATAAACTAGCGAATGGCAACGCAATATCTTCCTCATTGGTATATATGTGCACAATGTCTAGTTCGCCGCGGTTTGCCGCCGCAAAGGCCTCTGCTATAAGCTCAGACTGGACTTGACGCGCTAGTGTCACGAACGTAAAAGGGTGTTTTTTTAATAAATCGACATAACTGTCGCCGCGGCCATGCAGCTCACGCTCAAACAGGCTCAGGTCTGCGGTTACGTTTTTGACGTCCGTATCAACAGGGCCCGGCGTATACAGTGTCACGTCGATATGCTCATTTGTCAGGCCATGAGCAAGCTCAAGCGCGAGTCTACCGGGTGAAAAAATCACCTGTGGCAAAATGGCGCGCTGCATGAAAATATGCGGGACGACTAAACCTACGCGGAGCGTCATGGTTTCAGGCTATTCGCTTTTTTCGTCGAGAAAGCTCATATCGATTTCATCGGTTTCGACGCTTTCACCGTAATATCCATCGGCTTCTGGGGCGTTATCGATTGGCGCGTTCGTGTTTTCATCCATAGGGTATTCCTCGCTTATTTTATGTAGCTATGATACCAGTTTTTATACCTCGCCTCAACGAGTTAGTGTTCGCGCCCTTCAATATCGATAACTCCCACTGTCATTCAGAACGAAGTGAAGAATATCCAAGGAACAAGAGTTAAGAGATATGAGTCATGAGTTAAGAGTGGAGGTTGCACCGACTATGTCGGTAGTCAGACACCACCGGCATGCCGGTGGCTTGATGAGTAGGGTCGCCTAAAAGGCGATGGTTGCCTCGCGTTGTTTGTTTTGTGCTATGTTAAAACGTACCTTGTGCTGACGATACCTCATCGTCCTTTTCCTGCTCCCTGATGTACTTACGTATGGCAGCTTCTTCAAACCCGACGGTTGATATTGCATACCCTCGCGCCCAGAAGTGCTCACCCGTGTAGTTCCGTGTTTTACCACCGAACTCTCTCGCGATTGCTATGGCGCTTTTGCCTTTCAGAAAGCCAACGACTTCAGAGGCTTTATACTTTGGCGGTATCTCGATTAGCATATGAACATGATCGGCCATGAGATGGCCTTCCAGGATCTTACACTCCTTTTGGTTCGCCAGCTCGTGGAAGATACGGCCAAGCCGTGGGCGTATCTCACCATACAGACGTTTTCTTCTGCCTTTTGGGATGAATACAAGGTGGTATTTACAGTACCATTTTGAATGAGATAGACTGTGATAGTCTACAGCTGTTGACATAGTGGTTGGTTCCTTTCAGCGGGGCAACCATCAAAGAGCACCCGTCCTAACGGCCGGGTGCTCTTATTTTCTGGGGAATGATGCTTAAGGTCAAACCTTTGCTAGTCACACTAGTAGAACTAGTGGTTTACCTTAGGGGATAATTACGTCTAGGTCACCGGGTTCGCGGGGGATGACGATAGTTCGGGCTTTACGTTTGCTGCTAACACTCCAAACCGCCCACTGTCATTCAGAACGAAGTGAAGAATCTTCCGATAGTGGTATTACGGATTAGAAGATCCTTCGGCTACGCCTCTGGATGACAGTGCGGGAAATGGAGCATTTCTATCCATTGTCTCGGGAGTGACATAATCCCCACTCTTATCTCATATCTCTTGACTCTCATTCAGTACTGTCATTCTGAGCGAATGCGAAGAATCTCTTATTCGCTATCGAACAGCCTCAATCCCAAGAACCTAGACTATGACGAGGTCGGTTTTGATGTGAGGGTGCGACTCATAGCCGATGAGCTCAAAGTTATCGGCGGTAAAATCATCGATAGATGCAACGTCACCAATAATTTTGAGGCGAGGGAAGGGGTATGGTTTTCGCTCTAGCTGTTCACGCGCCACGTCTAGATGGTTTTTATACAGGTGCGCCGAACCAGCCGATATGATCAGCTCGCGGGCTTCTAGGCCTGTGACGTGGGCGACCATATGTAGTAGCATAGCGTACTGAGCGATGTTAAATGGTGCCCCAAGGAACACATCCCAGCTACGTTGGTACAGCTGCATGCGCAGCTTACCCTTAGTCACGTCAAACTGGAACATCGTATGGCAAGGCGGCAGCCGCATTTCTTTCAGCTCGCCAGCGTTCCACGCATTTACGATAATGCCTTTACTGTCAGGATTTGTCTTGATTTCGTTTATAGCCCACGCCAGTTGGTCGAATTCACCCCCGTCAGGCCGACGCCAGTGCCGCCACTGCACCCCGTACACACGCCCAAGGCTGTTTGAGCCCTCATGCAAAAACCCGTCCCAATATTTGATCTTGTGTTCATGCAAATAGTCAACTGTGTCGTCGCCCGAAATAAACCACAAAAGTTCGTGCAGCAGCGTTTTGAACGGCATTTTTTTGGTCGTAAGCAGTGGGAAGCCATAGCGCATATCAAACCGCAGTTGTGCACCAAAAACAGAGGTAATGTCGTGAATTCCCCGTGTTTTTTTGGTTTTTCCTTCGTCCAGTATCGTCTGCATTAGTTCTAAATATTCATATTCTGGGTGTTTTTTGCTGCTCATGCCTTGTCCTCCAATGGTTCATTTATTTTCATTTTTCTGACGCTAATTCCGCACTGTTCAAACAGCCTTACCGCGTAGCCAGAGGAATGGTCTAGCTCGTACACTACCTCGGCAAGGCCAGTCTGGCTCAGTGTTCGCGCGCAGCTAGGACAGGGTAATAAGGGTATGAAAAGAGCCTTCCCCTGCATGGTTTCACCCCGGTTCATCATGCCAATGAGCGCGTTCATCTCGGCATGGATGGTGTCGTAATGGTTGGCATCGTGCGTGGTCACATGGTTGTCTTCCCGCGAATTTCCGTGGTGCATGGCGTAGGTTTGGTAGGGTATAACGGCGTTATACGTACTCAAAACTGGGCTATATTTACCGCCCTTTAGTTTCTCGGCGATAACGCAGCCCGTCTGAAAAGAATAGTCGAAAGAGCTTTTGGCAGCAATCTTTGCCTCTTGCATAATGCTAGCTTCGTCGCCGGTACCTGCAAAAGTCTTCGGCAAATTCTGACCGATGACTCCGTCTATCTTTTTCTCGTAGTCCCGCGCCTCTTCATCGCTACAGAACGGCGAAACATATTCAAATGGTATGCCGCGTTTCGTGAGCAGTGCAAAAGTCGATCGTACATGGAACACGTACAGATACGAGCCCCGATCGACAATAACTTTGTTGGGTCTAATCGCGCGTATAACATCATCAACATCCGACTGGTCATAGGTTACGACCTGGAACGTGGCCGCAACATTTGCCTGGTCGATTTTAGCTGCCAATTTTTCTACCGGCTCTAGCCCCAGCGTCCGAAACTGCGGTTGCCCCTCAAACCCAGCAACATAGGCTTCGTTTGCAACACCAAAGATAACGGCGCCACTTGCTAGGTTCTGTTTGACGATCTGCGCGAGCCGCTTTTCGCTCAGTTCACGCGATGCCATGACAAACGTAGCCCGAAGCCCGCGCAAACTACGTTTCGTTTCATCGGTAACATCGGCAAAATCAATCGTCTTCGCCATATTTTTCCTCGTATCGTTTGGCTAATTTTTCTAGTTTGTCCTGTTTTTGACGGTATTTTTCGGCATTTTCAAGCGGGGTATGTTTTAACTGGTGATAATTCCAGGTTGAAAGGCCGGGGTCATCAAACGGAACACAGTGGAAGTGCAAATGTTCGACCGTACTCTGCGCCTCAGCTCCGTCTTTTTGGACGATTTGCATGCCTTTTACACCGTAGACGTTACGGATCATCTTTTTGGCCAAGTAAAATAGTTTGCGCATGGTTTCCCACTCACTCGCAGTCAGTTCTTTGACCGAGCGCACATGGCGCCGCGGAATAACCATCATATGCCCATCGGTATAGGCAAAAAGTGCAATAGTCAGAACGACACCATTTTCTTCGTACACGATGTATTTTTGGTTAAGATCGCAGAAGACACATTTACCAACCGACTGCCAGATATCGTTATACTGGCCCGTCACACGGGCGTCTCGGTACATAATTTGCTTGGCTTGTTCGGCGTCGTCCATCGGTTATTTTTCCTTTATCGGGTCTTTGCGGTACTGCATGTAATCTTTCAGCGTGTCACTCAGTGCGCCGCCGATGGCACGTTGTAGTATCTGCGTGGTGCTGACTGAGGTCGACTGGCGGTCTACGACCAACATTTCGCCGCCGTAGCCCGTGACTGTCTTGTACTCTTTTGAATCTTTGTAGTTGCTGGTCCATTCTTCTCTGACGGTAATGTATATATCGGGCTTCAGGAGACCGAGTGAAGGGACGCAGCTTGGCTCTGGTAGTAACGTTACGAAGTCGACCGAGCTCAGGAACGTTAGCATTTCGGCTCGGATTTTTTCATCTAAAATTGGTTTGTTTGGGCCTTTGACCGTACGGATTGCGGAGTTACTACTGACACCGACGACCAACACGTCGCCGTGCGCCTTGGCTTTTTCGAGGTAGCGGCATTGTCCTGCATGGATCAAGTCCCATGAGCCAGCCGTAAATACCACTTTTTTACCCGCCGCACGCAGTTTTTCGCCTAGTTGTATCAAGTCACTCTGTGATATTAGCCGAGTTTTCCAACTCGAAACAGCCGTTGCTCCTGCCATAGTTTCTCCCTCTTTTTGCTTATAGTATATTTTATCACCTAATAGGCTCGGCAACTAGACGTGCTAATAACAACACATGGGGGGTTACAACGTGGAAAGTGTGCCGCGGCGCTGCAGAGCAGCAACCGTTCGCAGATAATGATGGTTTTCAGGCAGAGACTCATACGGGTTTGAGCGCAAAAATTTGTAAAAGTCATACAGCAGAAAAAGTGTCGTGGCGGTCTCTAAAACATCTTTCTTCACTCCATTTGATGTTTTAACAGAGGTGGCTTTTACTTGGTTTTTGCCACGTTTTATATATCCAGATGCGAGGAAATAATCTTGCAGCTGCTTTTCAGACTTTGCGGTAACGTCTACTGTTAAAAACGCGAGCGTCCGCGCGATATCAAACAGTGGGTGCCCAACGGCCGCTTTTTCAAAGTCGATGATGCCAGTCAGCGCTATGGTATCGACGGCGAATAGTTGAGAACCGTCACTTGTTCCGAACAAAACATTACCCCGCACCATATCCATATGCAGCAGTTGCGACCCTGGCAATGCCTGGCATGCATGCGCGAAGTCCAGTAATTCAGTAATAACAGATGGCTTCAGATTAAGCTTTAATTTGGACCGTATCGCCCGCGCTACTGCCATGTCGGAAAAATACAGCTGCATCCGACCGAGTATCTGGGCATATTCATCGTAAACACTCGGAAATGCCAGGGCAGTATGGTCTATATGGCGCATAGAAGTATGCAACGACGCCATCGCCCAGCCGAGTAGTTTGACGTGTTTCATCGTAAAACCCTCCCATGCGATGGTTTTACCGGGCAGATAATTGTACAGAACTGCGTACTTTTTTACCCCCATCCGTAGCTCGAGAATACGAGGGTCAAGCGGGAAGCGTACAGGCAAACCTGACTCATGTAACAACCGCCCCAGTGTATTAGTTCGTCCGATGCGGTCGACAATACCAGGCTCGTCCTTATGAATGAGAAGGTTATACATTCTATCTTGAAATGTAACGGCATACGAACTGTTGCGGTAACCAGACTGCGGCAAACTATAGGTTGCCCCAACCAAACCAAAGGCATCGAGTGCCGCCCGAATCTGTGCATCTGTCATCTGCCTAGTAGTATAACGCAGCTAGGGCAAGAGAATGGCGTCGATGTAAAATTTGCGATTATGCTTGCAGTTCTTTGGCCCAGAACCGTACACTAGAACCAAGCAGTGGGAAATAGTGGCAGATATGAGGGTCGGCACGTGACGTCGACCAGGGAGAATACATGCGCGGCAAATATATCGTTATAGAGGGTGCAGAGGGCGTTGGTAAAACTACGCAGGTCAAAAAACTTGCTGAGGCTCTTCGTGGTATTGAAATTCCAGTAAAAGTATTTCGCGAGCCCGACGGCGAAAGCGATATAACACTCCAAACGATCCGCAAGATCACACAGGACCCAAGTTACCCCATGAATAGCCGCACCGAGGTGCTCCTGTATAACGCAGCCCGCAGCCAATCACTCAAGAAAATCAAGCAGGCCAAAGCTGACGGGTTTGTTTGCCTGGTTGACCGCAGCTATCTGTCGACGCTCGCAGTCCAATATTATGGTCGCGGCGACATCACCGATTATGAACGTCTGAACGATATTATCGAGTTTGCCGTCGGGGACATGCAGCCAGACCTGATGGTCGTGCTTGACGCGCCAGTCGATGTTTTGACGGCGCGAAAGGCTCAAACGGGGGAAACCGAGCGGTTCGACCAGCTAAATAGTGAGTTTTTAGAGCGCATTCGTTCTGGCTACCTGTGGGAGGCGCGGCAGCGGAACCTCCCCATCGTGTACGCCCAGGGTAGTGCAGATGACGTATTTAAGGAACTTTGGGGGCTCATTACTCCCATACTTGCGCTCAGAGGCAATCACGCTACTCCTTCAAAACCAATGTCTGTTGCCGACATTATCCAAGATATAAAAACTAACGAGGTATCAGACGCAGCCGAATCGACCGAGCCTGACGCGCTTTCATACGAGCAAATCCCGACACCAGTCACATTTTTTGTGCCTCCCGAGCTAAACGAGGACGAACGCGCGGTCTACACGGGCAAACTTTCGCAGATCATCGATGGCTATGCAGCCATGGTCAAACAACTAACGGCGTATTTGCTCGGTGAAAACGCAGCCGACATGCCAAGCGTCGCTACCGCCATAGCCGAACGGTATCTGCGAGCCTGCCAGCCATTTGCCGTCCTTGGTGAGCGTCAACTCCGCCCAAACATAGACGACACAGTAAAAGCATTGTCAGACAAACTACTCCCCCGAAACTATAGTAGTGTCAGCGAGCCAGTTCGGCTGGTCGGCCGTACGCCTCGCAACGAGCTCGACAGTATTGGCGTCGTTTTATATGAACACAGTGATGTGTCGATGTCAGATATCCGCGCACTCCTCGAGGTGTTACCGTACGAGGCGAAATCTAGACTATTAAACAGCGACCTCGGCAGTGAACAGGCCGACACACTACTGCGCACCGTATCGTATGAGTGGGATATGATCAGTAGTTTCACCGTCTACGAGGCGTTCACGCGTCTAACCGGCTGCGAGCAGGCAGTTTTACAAGCACCAAGCCCAAGACTCGGGTTTGACACTCCGTCTATCATCGACGATGCAGGCCTGACCGACGCGTATGCTGCATGTTTCGACACAAGTCTCGAGCTATACAGCACTTTGCAGGCTTCACAGCAAAATCGCGCGGCAGAATGCGCCGTGTTACTTGGCCACCAGATGCGCTGGAGCGTTACGGTTACTGCCGAGCAGTTAGCAAAGTTAGCCGTCGTCAACGATACTTTCCCCGAGGAAATTCGTGCGTTTGTCAGTACTATATTCGACGTTTTAGCTTCGGCACACCCACTCATAGCCGCCGCAATCTATAAAAATGAAGAGTAGAACCTTATTTCTGCCATCGGTGTGCTCAACTAGATAGAAGAGGGGAAATATACAATCACGAGGCCACACTACCGACGGTCGTACACGACAAAGTCATAGGCGTATTTGTTTTGTTCATCTGCATCATGATGTTCGCGGCTCGTCTCTACCCACATTGGGCCAATCTCGGGGAAAAAGACCGTGGCATTCGAAAACTCAGCCTGTACCTCGGTGACATATAGTCGGTCCATGTCGTCCAAAGTCTGCTCGTATATACTCCCACCGCCGACGACGACAGCATCCGCGCCCGCGAGCGCATAGGCCTCGGTGATGCTCTGCGCCACGTCAACACCGTCAATGTCATGCACTTTTCTCGAAAGTACGATGTTTCGCCTGTTGGGCAAAGGTCGGCCGATAGACTCGTAAGTCGATAACCCCATAATGATGTTTTTACCAGTTGTGAGTGTTCGAAAATGTTTGAGGTCGGCAGGCATATCGCCCATCCACAGTAGGTCATTATTTGCTCCAATTTCTCGGTGCAATCCACAGGCAACTACAATGCTTTTCATATCACCAGTATAGCACCCCCAAGTGGACTTTTAGGGGTTGCCTGCTACAATAGACGTAACGCATAAAGGAGAGACATATGGAAAGACGTACGATAGCTGACGCGGTCGGTGCAATGCAGGAACCAATCTGGAAAGAGCCACCTGAGCCCAAGGAACGTACTATACAGATACTCGGGAAAGTCACGACAAGCGAACACAATCCATTCGCCGACAATAGAGACATCGGCCCAAATATCATCCTTGGTGATTCTTAAAACTCACGGCAACATTTGACATGAGCATTTTGAAGGGTGATAATGCGACCTATGGTTTCCAACGTTTTAGCACAGTTACTCATTCTCCTCGGCCTACAAGGGCTGTGCTTCACCATGGTTGAAGCCGAGACGTAGAAACGTCACCTGCACAGCCCAAAAAAGTCTCGGCTTCGACCGAGATTTTTATTATTCAGGCACATACAGGAGAAACTATGGGAGAATTATTAGATAAAGCGAAACAAATGGGCATACACTGGTCGGACTTACGCAGCCTGCCCGGCATGACACTGGCCGACCAAATAAACATCACCAGAGAATCTATAGACGAGATGCGTGGTGCTATGCGGGTGCGAAACACCGCGGGCGTGGTAGCCGTTAGCTCGTCGGTGGAGGTTGAGCCATCATGACCGGGGAACGCGGAGGTATATGTCCAGGTGTAGGCAAACCTTTAGCCTTCCGTCTGTTTTGCGCTGCAGTGCTATCGCACGCACTTGACCCACCAGAGCATATCGAAGGGTACGGGATGCGAAACAGAATACAGCTCGTTGCAGCCGACGTCGGTCGAGCGTTTGTCCCACCCTTTGTTGATGTTTCTATAGTCAACGAGGCTGCGCAGTCCGCCTACGACAAATACAACGAACGTTTTCGCTAGAAACAGGGGTTGAATAGGGGAGGGCATTTTGCTATACTACATCAGTTACCAAAGACAGTGACTGAAGGTTACACTTCTTAATTTGTCACCGAGGCGACGAAATCACATTGTTTTCGTTCAAGAGCGCTTTTGGTTATACATGAGCGCTTTTCTTATGTAACAAATGATCTTTACATGGTCGATAAGGTCATTTTACCGACAAAGACGATACGTCTAGTCGGCACCACTTTCTGGACTAACCAGACAGAGGCGAAATTATTCTAACTCAAAAGGAGTTTAGATGGCACTAAATAAAACTCAAAAGGATGACGTCGTAGCTGAGGTTTCTGACCTACTGAATTCTGCAAAGATGACCGTAGTAGCCAAATACCAAGGGACGACCGTCAAAGCCTTGCAGCAGTTGCGACGCGATGCCAAAAGCAACGGTACCAAAGTAAAGGTTGTCAAAAACCGTTTGGTTATCAAAGCTATGGGCGCTAACGACGCACTGAAAGGCACTGACACGAGCGCTCTAACGGGCATGCTTCTCTACGCTTTTAACAGCGAAGACGAAGTTGCACCTGCGCAGGCACTCCACGCGTTTGCCAAAGCCAACCCAACTATCGAGTTTGTTGGCGCATTTGACGACAAAGGCACCTACATGGATGCCAATCAAGTCAAAGCACTCGCCGTTCTTCCGGGCAAAAATCAGCTTATCGCTGAGGCAGTCGCAATGCTTCTGTCACCGGTCAACGACGTCACAAACGCCCTCTCTGGCAACCTACATGCGTTGCTCGACGGCGTGGAAGCTAAGGCTCAAGCCTAGCGTTTTTCTTTTTTCAGTTTTCTTTTCACCACATGTTTTCATCTACCGTTTTCAATGAAAGCAGTAAACGGAAAACTTATCGAAAACTGAGAATCGTAAACGGATAACTAATCACTAATCAAGGAGATAAACGAAATGG
>CAZLLY010000020.1:0-17106 GCA_964560755.1 uncultured Candidatus Saccharibacteria bacterium
CGGACGAAACAAGAGATTAAACGAAAAGACGGCAGCACTATCAAAGTTGATGACAATGCCGCAGTAATCGTCGGTGACGACAAGCAGCCAAAGGCAACCCGTATCTTTGGGCCAGTACCACGCGAACTTCGCGACATGGGCTATGCCAAGATCATCAGCCTTGCGCCGGAGGTACTATAATATGAAATCCAAGATTCAGAAGTCTACAGACAAGAAAATCTACAAGATTCGCCTAAAAAAAGGTGACTTGGTACAGGTTTTGAGTGGTAAATACAAAGGCAAACAAGGCAAGATTACCGCAACACACCCAACTGAGAACAAAGTTACGGTTGACGGTGTCAATATTGTCAAAAAGCATATGAAACCAAACCAGGCATATCCGCAGGGTGGTATCATCGAGCTAACCAAACCTATTTGGGTAAGTAAAGTTGCCATTGTTGACCCAAATGCCAAAAAGCCGAGCCGCATTGGCTACAACCTTGCAAAAGATGGTAGCAAAACGCGTGTATTCAAGAAATCAGGCAAAGATATCAAAGTAGAGACAGCGGCAAAGGTTGCCACAAAGAAAGGGGACAAATAATGCATTGCATGAATAGCACCCCTAGCACTCTACCTAGCACAAATGAGAGGAGCTTGTAATATGGCCGACAAAGCAGCAACAAGCGCAAAACCTAGTAAGCAAAGCAAGTACATCCCACGCCTTCAGGCTGCGTACAAAGACACGATCGTCAAAGAGCTCGAAAAAGAGCTTGAGCTCGCTAATGTACACCAGGTACCAAAGCTAGAAAAGATCGTCGTAAACGTTGGTCTTGGTCGACATAAAGATGACAAAAAAGTCATCGAGGCCGCCAAGAACACCTTGCGCAAAGTCACTGGCCAGGAACCTGTCGAAACAGTCGCTAAAAACTCTATCGCTGGTTTTAAATTACGCGAAGGCAACATGATTGGCCTCAAATTGACACTCCGCGGTGAAAAAATGTACGAGTTTATGGATCGACTTATCAATATCGTCATCCCAAGACTCCGCGACTTTCACGGTGTTAGCGCAAAAGCTTTTGATAAACAGGGCAATTACAGCATCGGCCTAACCGACCAGTCAGTCTTCCCAGAACTAACCTTCGAAGAAACAACGACTACCCATGGCATGCAGGCAGTATTTGTCATTACGTCAGAAGATAAAGCGCACAGCAAGGCATTGCTCAGCAAATTTGGCATGCCGTTTGAGAAGGAGGAGAAATAATATGGCGAAGAAATCGATAATCGCTCGAGATGCAAAGCGCATCAAGATGATCGAACAGTATGCAAAAAAGCGCGCAGAGCTAAAAGAGCTCGGTGACTATGATGGTCTTGCCAAGCTTCCTCGCAACAGTAGCCCAACTCGCCGCAAAAACCGCTGCATCGCTACCGGTCGACCCCATGGCTATATGCGACAGTTTGGTCTGAGCCGTATTTCCTTCCGTGAACAAGCAAGCAAGGGAAATATCCCTGGTGTAACGAAAGCGAGCTGGTAATATGAGCACTACTTCAACTGATCCTATCGCTGACATGCTAACCCGAATCCGCAATGCAATACTTGTCGGAAAAAATGAAGTTAGCCTGCCACATAGCAAAGCTAAAGAAAACGTTGCAATTAGCCTGAGGAACAATGGCTTTTTGCAGGACGTTTCAGTCACCGACCTGAGCGTAGGCAAACAACTCCACATTGTCATCAACTTAGACGGCGAAAACGCCCGTATTACCGAGATCAAACGTCTTAGTAAGCCTGGCCGCCGTGCATATACCAACGCTCGTGAGATCCCGGTGATCAAGCGCGGCCGCGGTGTGCTTATCATTAGCACCAGCAAAGGTTTGATGACTGGCGATGAGGCTAAGGCCAAAGGCGTCGGCGGTGAATTAATCTGTCAGGTATATTAAACCTATGAGTATCGAATTCGGGGCAAACTTATCTGGAATTGCAACACGTAGAAGTGAAATGATTTCAGACAAAGCAGAACCACTTATCGAAACACTACGTGATTTACAGCCACGAGCTGGTATGAATGACGTAGAGGTAAAGAAGATCATCGATGTTATTGGTGGTTCTATCCTTGCCCCAGGATTAACCGATGCAGATAGATTAAGAGTCCTCGGTCGTATGAGAAGAGTATTTACATATCAAGTAGGCGATTAAGAAAGGTAAGAAATGAGTCGAGTAGGAAAACTACCCATCCAAATCCCAAACGGTGTGACAATCACTGTCGACTCAGACGCTATAAAAGTGTCTGGCTCAAAGGGTACATTGGAGACCCCTCAACTTGAGGGTATAACAGTACAAATCGAGGACGGCGTTCTGACCGTTACTCGTGCAAACGATGAGCCAAAGATCCGTGCAAAACACGGTCTAATTCGTGCACTTATCAACAATATGGTGCTCGGTGTTACCGAGGGCTTTAGCAAAAAACTCGAGCTAAACGGTGTTGGTATGCGTGTTGCTATGCAAGGAACTGATCTCAAGCTAAACATTGGTTTTAGCCACGATGTCATTTACAAAGTTCCTACAGGTGTCACGGTTACAACCGAGCAGAATACGATGACCGTCACTGGCATCGATAAACAGCAGGTTGGCCAAGTTGCTGCTGAAATACGCGCACTCAAGAAGCCTGAACCATACAAGGGCAAGGGCATCAAGTATGAAGGCGAACGCATCCTGCGCAAGTCTGGTAAATCAGGGAAGGACAAATAAGCATGAGCGGACTTAACTTGAAACTTCAAAACCGTGCTCAACGTAAAAATCGTATCCGATCAACGGTTATCGGCACGGCAGAGCGTCCTCGCATGAGTGTCCATATTAGCCTTCGAAATGTTAGCGTTCAGATTATCGATGATACTGCAGGCAAAACACTACTTGCATCGTCTACTGCAAACAGCAAAGCAAAAGGTAATTTGACCGAAAAAGCTGCCGCCATTGGTGTAGAAATCGCAGAAAAGGCTAAAAAAGCCAAGATCAACAGTGTTGTATTCGATCGAAACGGACGAAAGTACCATGGTCGCGTAAAAGCTTTAGCCGATGCTGCTAGAGAGAAAGGATTGGAGTTCTAACATGGCAGAAACTGAAAAACCAGCAGCAGTGGCTCAAGCCGCCGCAGCAGCACCAGCAACCCCGCCACAGGGCCAACGCCGTTTTGGTGGAAATCGTAATGGTGGTGGACGCCGAGATGGTGGCCGCGAACGCCGCGAAGAACAAGCGCCAGAAGAAAAACAATTCGACGAGCGCGTTATTCACATCGACCGTGTCGCACGTGTCGTTAAGGGTGGTCGTCGTTTCCGTTTCCGCGCACTCGTTGTTGTCGGAGACCGCAAAGGCAAAGTTGGCATCGGTATGGCTAAAGGTGCAGACGTTACTGCAGCCGTTGCCAAGGCTACCGAAGTCGCTAAGAAACATTTTGTTAAGATTGTTCGCTACAAAGACACCATCCCTCACGATGTTGATGCAAAAGTCGGTGGTGCGCGCATTTTGATCATGCCAGCAGCTCCTGGTACTGGGCTTATTGCCGGTGGTGTTGTTCGTACGATCTTGGAAGTTGCCGGTATCGGTAATGCACTGAGCAAGTCACTTGGTTCAAGTAACAAGGCGAACATTGCATACGCAACGATTGCAGCACTCGAGAGTGTCGTTTCAGCTAAAAACTGGGTTACCACCAAACATAAGGCTGCCACCGGTAAAAAAGTAGCAGCAGATGCAGCGGTGAAAAAGACCGTCAAAAAAGAGGAGAAATAGATATGCGATATCATGAACTTTCGACAACTCCTAAAAAATCAGGCCGCCGAGTCGGTCGAGGAATTGCTGCAGGCCAGGGTAAAACTGCTGGACGCGGTACCAAGGGTCAAGGCTCTAGGACTGGCTCGAGCAAACGACCAGGGTTTGAGGGTGGTCAGAACCCACTCATGCAGCGTCTGCCAAAACTACGTGGTTTCCGCAGCCTACGCACCAAGGCATTTACTGTTTACACCGACCAGATCGCTGGCCTCGGTGCAACGGTAAATAATGAAGTATTGGCCGCAAAAGGACTCATCGAGAGCCCCTTTGTACGTGTCAAACTTCTGTCTAGAGGTGAAATCACCAAAGCGGTTACTGTTGAGCTTCAGGCTGCAAGCTTGAACGCTGTAGAAGCAGTACAAAAAGCGGGCGGCAGTTTTACGGCCGTTCCACGCCCTGCACGGGTCAAAAAAGTCAAAGCAGACAAATAAGCCACACGGCATTAGTCTCTAGGAAAAAGCGCCCCACTCGGGCGCTTTTTTGTATTGTTACCATTCAAAGTGTACCGTCACAGCCCATACTTATTTGTATTTAACAGAAGGAATCAGAGCTAAAAACCTCCACGTTTTTGCCTATAGCTTTAATTCGCTCAAGACCGGCATGATATTTTCGTGATGTTATGTGTCGCACTAATATGGCTATTGTTTATCTTTTACCCAGCGACGGTAGGCCTGCAGAAACTGGGTTTTGGAGTGCTTCGGACTCTATTGTGCGCGCTAAACGTATTGAGTCTATACGAGATTGCGTTATCTCTTCTTTACCGCACCGATGCAAATTCTGAGTAAAAATTATTGTAGGTGTTGGTGATTTGGCTGTTGTATCGATGTAAATTACAGATTCCGCAGCACTCATTATCGGAGGTTTCCCAGTCGGTAATAATGTAAGCTCCCATAGTACGCGCCGTATTTTGTCCATAGAAGGTACGGCTGAAGCTCTATTTGCAAACATTTTTGCAAGCAATTCTTCATTTGGTTCTATGTATGTAGCGGTTAGATCGGATAGTTTCCCTTGGTAACCCTCTACTAATTTTTCTTGAATTTTCGTAGCAGTAGCAAGAAACTTGCTACCCCATGGAAACTTAAGGCTATTACAATCGTCCAGCATAGACTCGAGCATAGGCGCCGCAAACTCATAGTGAGCTTGTTTGAATGTTAAGCCGAGTATTGCCCTTGATAGAATCCCAGGTTGCAACAGCAAGGGTTCGTTGGGCGGAAGCGAACGGATAGAGGCACTTAGCACACTATCGAAGGCTTTCTTTTCAGAAGGGTATGCGATTGCATAATCGGAAACACTTAATCGCACATCTTGTCGCTGCATTGCTGTTTTATTGTGCGGATGTTGTTTATGTGCTTTTCTGGTTTCTTGCAGAATCGCATCGTTGTCGCGTTTTTCTGCAAGAGTAACTCTGACATTCTCCCATTTTACCAGTGCGGCCACTGCGTACTCGTCTCGATCTTGTAACTGCTGTAATACGTATTTATGAAAATCACTCATGTGCATTGAATGTAGCTGAATTTTGTAATCAGCTACAAACTTTCCGTACAATGTCTCTTCATCGTGATCTATCGCATCAAAACGATCCTCGTCATAGAACATGTCCCAAAGTTCATTTGGTGATTTTACGTGATACCACATGCTAAGATATTGATCGAATGTTCTCACTGGATCCTCGCAAAACCGGTGAGTGCCGATCTGCAACTCGTTATACACGGTGGAGTTTACTACCAGTGTAGTGATTTTGTTCGCCAATTCGCCCTGTTCATCATCTGATAGTTCGAGAGCTCGAATATCGCTCGCTAGAACTGCACGATTATTAAAATAATTAATTAAACCTTGCTCAGGGATTGCTGCTGCACGAATAGCACTGTCGCGGAAAGGTGCTTCAGCAAGTGCCAATTCATGGTTTGCAAAAATATGACGTTCTATGTCTTCGGGCATTAGTATATTATAACATATTTCGGGTGCATTGCACTTTTTTTGCACAGAGGGAGCTGTCAATGTATACTAATAGCGAATCTAGTATAAAAGGATAGGGTAACATCGTGAACTGGAAAGTCATTGCTGCATCGTTTAAAGAAAAAGAAATGCGTCGTCGTATATTTGGCGTACTTGGTATTTTGCTTATTTACCGCATCCTGTCGCACATCCCCGTGCCACTTGCTGACCCTCAGACGCTAAAACAGGTTTTGACGAACTTATTTAATAGCGAAACGCCGCAGCTACTCAGTTTTCTTGATGTTATGACCGGAGGAGCACTCGCAAACTTTTCGATAATGATCGCAGGGCTCGGGCCATACATTAACGCAAGCATCATTATGCAGCTTTTGACGAAGGCGATCCCAAAGCTCGAGGATATGCGTAAAGACGGTGAATCTGGTCAAAAACGCATCAACCAGTATACGAGGCTTCTGACGTTCCCCCTCGCCATTATTCAAGCTATTGGCTCAATATATCTCGTGCGTCAGTATGCACAGCAAGTCGGTGGTATCGGTGATATCACTGCGAACACCTCTATCGCTCAGTGGGTACTGATGGTTGCCGCCCTCACCGGTGGGTCAATGCTGCTTATGTGGCTTGGTGAGTTGGTAACAGAGAAGTCAGTCGGTAACGGAATATCACTCATCATTACCGTGGGTATTGTCAGCAGCTTACCGGCGACAATCAGCCAGTTTACTGCCGCTGTGTTTAACAAAGATGCAAAGTGGGAGGTTTTCGGGCACACACTAAATATCAGTCTACGTTCGTTGCTGTACACACTCGCAATTTTAGCCGTGGTACTGCTGGTTACCTGGATAGTTGTCATGTTGAACGAGGCTTCAAAGCGGCTTACTATCAACTATGCCAAAAGGGTCCAGGGAAACAGGGCGTACGGGGGCGTGACGACAACTCTGCCGATCAAACTCATAACCGCCGGCGTCATCCCAATCATATTTGCGCTTGCGTTCCTTAGTGTCCCAAGCTTTGTGGGAACGTTACTCAGTAACAGCAAGACAGAGCATTGGCAAAAAATCGGCCAAGACCTAGTCACCTGGTTCCAAAACCCAACACCACAAACATTTGCCGTCGGTGGGTGGGAACCGTATATTTACCCCGTCACCTACTTCCTGCTTGTGTTCCTTTTCACATTCTTCTACACGAGCATAACATTTAACAGCAAAGAGATATCGGAAAACCTACAGAAACAAGGTGGGTTTATCGAGGGTGTACGTAGTGGTCTTACTACTGAGAAATATTTGTCCAAAACAGTGAATAAACTTACCTTATTCGGTGCGATCGCCCTTGGTCTGCTTGCAGTCATGCCAATAATCGCACAAATATTTGTAGGCAGTAGTGTGGCACTAGGGGGTACGAGTGTACTTATCTTGGTAGCTGTATCGCTGGAGACGCTTCGTGCCGTAGAGTCTAGGGCTTTGATGGTCACCTATGATCAGTATGCACGTGACGATTTCTTCTACGACAATGACGAGAAAAGCAACAAGAAAAAGTCAAAATTTGCTCGCATTAAGCGCTTATTACCTAAGGCAAAGAAATCATCGAAGTAAAAACTATATTTTACCCTTTACAGGACGATGTAAACTTTGCTATAATTACTCGACGTTATCATTATGGGCGCGAGTAAAGAAGTAATCGAACTATCTGGAAAGATTATAGAGACCCTACCGGGAGCTCAGTTTCGAGTAGAGCTTGAAAACGGCCACCAAATAATAGCGCATGTCGCCGGTAAGATGCGAAAACATTTTATTCGTATAGTGCCTGGTGATGCGGTTACGGTAGAGCTAACGCCCTACGATCTGACCAAAGGTCGGATTACGTACCGCAAAGGTTGAACTTTCTTGGGATCGGTTCATCCGGACTGGCTGCAAACTGTGTGTAGAATGCATAAGTAGCCGAAGTACGGATCGATCCAAAGGAAGTTCAACAAAACCATTATCAATCATTTTAAGCAGTGAGTCATCGCTGGAAGGAGCATGATCCGTACATGAAAGTACGTGCTAGCGTCAAAAAGATCAGTCCTGACGACAAAGTTGTTCGTCGTAAAGGTCGGGTCTATATAATCAATAAGTTTAAGCCTAAGCATAAGCAGAGGCAGGGGTAGACTATGGCACGAATATCAGGTGTTACTATTCCAACAGAAAAACAAGTGTGGGTTGCACTAACCTACGTTCATGGCATTGGCCCGAAAACAGCCGATGACATCTTGGCAACTGCCAAGGTCGAACGAACGGTACGTGTCAAAGATCTGACAGATGCCGAGATCGGTCGCATCCAAGATTACATCAACGAAAACCTAGTTGTAGAAGGCGAATTGCAGCGAGTTGTTAATGGTAACATCAAACGACTCAAAGACATCGGAAGCTACCGAGGCATTCGTCACAAAAACAACTTACCATCTCGTGGCCAGCGTACTAAGACAAATGCACGCACCAGGAGAGGCAAAAAAGTAACTGTCGGTGGCACCGCTAAGAAAGTGGCGTCAAAGACTTAGGATAACCATATGGCAGATACCCCACAGACAACGACCCCTGCAGTGGTCAAGAAAAAGAAAGCCAAGCGCAGTGTTAGCGCTGGCCAGCTGCATATTCAAGCAACATTCAACAATACTATTATTACGTTGACTGACCCAAATGGTGCCGCTCTTGCAACGTCAAGCGCCGGTGCTTGCGGTTTCCGTGGTAGCAAAAAAGGTACAGCCTATGCTGCACAAGTTGCCGCCGAAAAAGCCGGTACCGCCGCAAAGCAAGCCTATGGACTCAGCAAAGTCAGTGCATACATCAAGGGTGTTGGTCTAGGCCGAGATGCCGCAGTTCGCGCAATGCAGACTGTTGGTATCCAGGTTGAGAGCATTACCGATGTTACGGGAGTACCACATGGTGGTGTTCGTCCCAAGAAAGCAAGGAGAGTATAGATGGCACGCGATACCCAATCTATCGTCAAGATGTCGCGCCGCGAAGGTTATGCGCTACATCCGAAAGCCCACAAGGCACTCGCAAAACGCACTGCTAAACCAGGTGCAAATGCAAATTCACGTCTTCGCAACAAACCAAGTCAGTACGCTTTGCAACTTCGTGAAAAGCAGAAGGTCAAGAGGCTATACGGACTACTCGAAAAGCAGTTCAGTAACCTCATGGCAGAAGCCGACCGAACACAGGGCCAGTCAGGTGTCACATTGCTACAAAACCTCGAACGACGTCTCGACAATGCGGTATACCGCGCTGGTTTTGCACCAAGTCGACGGGCTGCTCGTCAGCTCGTAACACATGGTCATTTCATGCTAAATGGTCGACGTGTTGATATTCCATCAATCCGTTTGAAAGTTGGTGACGAATTTGTTTTGCGTGATCACAGCAAAAGCAACGAATATTTCAAAAAACTCGATGATGTTAGTCCGGCACCTTCAACAGTTCCTGGTTGGGTTTCAGTAGATCGCAAGAAAATTACGGTCAAAATAACCAGCCTACCTGTTAGGGACGACGCTGAACCTGAAATCAACGAACAATTAATCGTCGAATACTATTCACGCTAAGGGAGGCAAGCACATAATGTCAAAATTGATTCACACACCAAGTCTCGTCGCTGTTGATGATAACAGTGCAACGAGCAGCACATTTGTGATTGAGCCCTTGCAAAACGGCTACGGCATGACGCTAGGCAACAGCCTTCGCCGTGTTCTACTGTCGAGCATTAGCGGTACAGCAATCACGAGTTTTAAAGTAGAAGGCGCAAGCCACGAGTTTACGACCATCAAGGGCGTCAAAGAAGACGTCGTTGCGATCATGCTCAACCTGAAAGGTCTTCGTTTCCGCGTATACGGCGAAGAGCCACAGACACTTCGCATTGTCAAAAAAGGCAAGGGCGTCGTTACTGGCAAAGACATCCAGCTTAATGCAGATGTCGAGATAGTCAACCCAGCTCAAGTTATTGCAACCGTTGACGATGATAAAGCAAGCTTTGTCATGGACATAGTTGTTGAAGTTGGACGAGGCTACCGCACCGTCGAAGAAAGCACTGCTAAAAAGCAGAGCGATTTCATTGCACTTGATGCGATATTCAGCCCTGTTGTTCGAGTACGTTACAAGGTCGAAAAGACCCGCGTTGGTCAGGTTATCGACCTAGACAAACTGAACATTACTGTCGACACCGATGGCACGATCTCTACCCGAGACGCGTTCGAAGAAGCTGCAGCCATTTTGGTCAACCAGTACTCGGCCCTAGCCGGTAAGACTCGTCTACCCGTACAGGAAACCGTTGTTATTGGTGAAAAAACCGATGGCGTCAACGAAGAAGGTGCAGTTCTTAGCACTTCTATCGAAGACTTAAACTTAACCGCTCGTACCACAAACGCACTTGTCAACAATGACATCCATACCATCCAAGACTTGTTTGCGCTGAGTGACACCGAGCTACGCGACCTCAAGGGTTTTGGCAGCAAAGCACTTGACGAGGTCAAGGATAAACTAGCGGAGTTGGAGCTCTAACATGCATAGACACGGATATAAAGGGACGAAGTTCCACCGCGAACGCGATCAACGCGAAGCCTTGATTCAAAGCTTGGCCGAGGCATTGATCATACATGGCAGCATCGAAACTACCTTGCAAAAAGCCAAAGCAGTGGTTCCTTACGTCGAGAAACTCATTACTAAAGCAAAGATTGGCGATCTACATAATCGTCGCCAGATCATCTCGAGCTTGCAAACGGTTGCGTCTGCACACAAACTCGTCGATGAAATGGCTCCAAAAATGACCGGTCGTACCAGTGGGCATTTACGCATTACGCGTACGACTAATCGCCGAGGTGACAATGCAGAAATGGCGCGGGTCAGTTTTGTAGATGACCTTACCGAGGCACCAGTTGCAAAAGCTGTTGCCAAGGAGGAGAAATAACTATGAAAACATACTCAGCAAAACCATCAGACGTGACACGCAAGTGGTATGTAGTAGATGCATCTGAAATCACCCTCGGACGCGTTTCAACGCATGCAGCATCTCTCCTTATCGGGAAGGGCAAACCACAGTTTACGAGCCACATCGACTGCGGAGATTTTGTTATCATCGTTAACACCGACAAACTACAGGTTACCGGTGCAAAAATGACCGACAAAATGTACTACCGACACAGTGGTTTCCCGGGCGGCTTGACTGAAACTCAGCTCAAAGACGTCATGGAAAAAGATTCGACTCGTGTGCTCTACGATGCTATTCGTGGCATGCTCCCAGTCAACAAACTTCGAGATGGTCGCCTTGACCGCCTGAAGCTATACGCTGGTGCAGAACACAATCACGCAGCGCAGAAGCCAGAAACACTGAGTCTGAAAGGGGATAAATAATGGCTGAAACCAAAGGTCAATACCACTACGCACTCGGTCGACGCAAGAGTGCTACGGCACGAGTTCGCTTGCAGAATGGCAAAGGCGGGTTTGTCATCAACGGTAAACCAGCTGCTGAATATTTTGCAGATAGCAAAATGCTACTCGGCGAGTTTAGCAAGCCATTTACGGCCCTCGAGCTAGACCCACAGAAATACGACGTCAGCGTTGTAGTTTCTGGTGGTGGTCATGCTGGACAGGCTGATGCTATCCGACTTGGCATCGCCAAAGCTTTTGTTGACATCAACGAAACTGACTTTAAAGCAACACTTCGCCGTGCCGACCTACTCGGTCGTGATAGCCGCGAACGCGAACGCAAGAAGTTTGGTCTCAAGGGTGCTCGCAAACAGCGCCAGTTTACCAAGCGTTAACCGTTCTGGAATGCAGAAAAACTCCTCGACATCTCGGGGAGTTTTTTAATGTGCATAGCGTTCTTCACTATCCGACAAAGTGGGTATATAGTAACAGGTATGAAGCTATATCTATCCTCGTACAAACTTGGTAATACACCCGACCAACTCCTTGGTCTGCTTGACGGCGGCGTAAAGACGGCGGTTATCATGGCCGCGCAAGACTATAAAGACCCAGAGACGAGGGTAGAAAGGCTAGAACAAGAGCTCGCCGACCTTAAAGATCTTGGTTTACGACCCGAAGAACTAGACCTTAGGGAATACTTTAACGACACTACTGGACTCCGCGAACGGTTGGCGTCATATGATTTGGTATGGGTCAGGGGTGGAAACGCGTTTGTACTCAGAAAAGCACTAGCACAAAGTGGGGCCGACAACATCCTTGTTGATCTCATCCAGCAAGATCAGATCGTCTACGGAGGTTACAGTGCAGGCGTTTGCGTGCTAGCACCGAGCCTACACGGGCTAGAGCTAGTAGACGTAGAGGATATATTTGTCGAGGGCTACCCAGCCGAAACTATTTGGGATGGCCTGGGGTTAGTGCCGTATGCAATTGTTCCACATTACCGGTCAGATCATTATGAGTCCGACGCCATGGAAGATGTCGTAAACTATTTCGAAAAACAGCAGATACCCTACCGAACCTTGGAGGACGGTGAAGCCTTAGTCGTGGGCGATGAAACTTCCTAAAAACTGAATATAAGTTGACAAATGCCGACATTGCTATAGAATATTACTCATGAAATACATCCAGAACAACCAGTATTGGTTTACCGACACACTTGTGGCGGTTTGTTCTGTGCGTTGAAATAAAGTTTGAAAACAGAGAAAAAACCGCCACATCGGCGGTTTTTTTAATGCATACAGGAGATATAAATATGGAAATATTATCACAGAAATTAGCGGAAGAGATTTTAAGAGCGCATGGCGTTGAGTTGTTCGATGACCACTCAAGTCCACAAGAAGTGGCACGGCGTTTAGGGCTTTGGCCAGTAAAGATGGATTTTGTCGTTGAAGATTCTTGTGTGGCGCAACCGACAAAAACTTCAGAACAGCCCACCAACAGTTGAATGTAGATTTTAAGGAGATAATTATGGAAATTACAATTATGGCCGCTCAACACGGCAATGAACTACTAGGTATGCAGCTGGTACCGTTCATGATATCGAATCACCCGAGCTTACTTGACTATTGTGATGTTATTGTCGGTAACCCAGAGGCATACGATAAAGGTGTACGGTACATAGAGAGTGACTTGAACCGATCCTATGCTATTGGATCAGAAACGTATGAGCAGCGAAGAGCAAACGAGATTAAACGTATGCTCGATGCGAGAAAACCTGGATTGGTCGTCGATTTTCACACGACAAACTGCGAGCAGCCAGATATACATATTGTCGGCTCATTAGAAAGTGAGCGGATTCGGCGCTACCTTGGCAGCTCGTCGCTCGAACACGTGTTGCTCGTGCAACCCATGAACGACATAACAACAATAGGCTTCGATGTTGTTGCCTACGAGATACCGAATCGTCACATTAACGACGACGTGCTCGAGAAGATTTGTGGCGACATGATGCGATATATTGCCGGCCAACCGAGCGGCGTTACTAAGAAAATCTTTCAAATGACAGATAAAATAATGAAATCTGAGGTAAATGCAGAACAGATCGAGACACTCGTAAACTTTGAACCAAACGCGTTGGGGTTTGTGCCCGTTCTAGTGGGAGAAAATTCATACAAAGCCCAGACGGACTATTTAGGATTTAAAGCTCAGTTGATTGAAGGATATGAGCTATAATGGATTTAACTATGAAAAAAGATGTAATCTTGACCGGCCTTCGGGCAAATAATGACCTGCATATCGGGAACTATTTTGGTGCACTGCTGCCTATCGTTGACATGGCTCGGTCAAAGGCCGATGAGTATGAAGTCAATCTGTTCGTACCTGACCTACATAGTTTCACTACGCCGATCGACCACAGTCAACTTCAGGAACAAATACAGCACAACCTGCGGCTTTTTGCCGCTGCTGGTTTGCCTATCGACCACCCAAATGTGCACATATATCGGCAGAGTTACATCTCCGCACACAGTGAAATGACGGTCATCTTGAACAGTTTTTCGGGCATGGGCCAGATGAGCCGCATGACGCAGTACAAAGATAAATCCGCCCGACTCGGAGACGACCAGATTAGCGTGGGGCTGTTTGACTACCCAGTGCTGATGGCGGCGGATATTTTGCTCTATGGGGCTCGGTATGTGCCTGTGGGCGATGACCAGACTCAGCACCTCGAGTTTACCCGCGATATCGCCGAGCGGATGAATAGCCGTTTTGGTGAGCTTTTTACGGTACCCGAACCTGCCAAAAAGCAGCATGAGTTCTTTGGCAAAGACCAAGGCTTGCGCATCAAAGATCTCGTAGAACCAAACAAAAAGATGAGTAAGAGCGATGAAACAGGCAAAGGCATCATATTCCTCGGTGATACTCCAGAGGAGGCGGCCAAGAAAATCATGAGCGCAACGACTGATTCCGTCGGGGTCATACATCTTGACTATGACAACCAGCCAGGCATCGCCAATTTGCTACAGATCCTCGCACTGCTGACCGGCAAGAGCCTCGCTGATGTTGCGGCCGAGTACGAGGGGAGAGACCGCTACGGAGATTTCAAAAAAGATGTTGCCGAAGCCGTAAAGACATTCCTAATAGATTTCCAAGAAAAGCTAAAAAATGTAGATGAAGTAAAACTCACCTCTGTTGTAGAGGCAAATGAAGTAAAAATGCGTGAAGTTGCAGGCACTACACTCCTCAATGTTCAAAAAGCGATCGGCCTAAGGTAATTGTCGGCTTCGTTGGTCTCTGTGATGTAACGGTCGTTCTTGTAACGCAAAATTCTGAAGATTTGATGCTGGGTAGATCGTATTATCTTCGGGCCCACATTTTAATCATAGCAACATTGTTCTACCTCTGTTAGAATATAGCCATGGCAAATGTGGAGCACAGTCGCGCACAGCGATTAGATCAAAAAGTAGTTGAGTTGATACCCGAGCTCAGTCGTGCTTATGGAGCAAAGTTGATCGACCAAGGAAAAGTGCGCGTAAACGGTGTAATCGAACAAAAAGCGGGGTATAAACTTCGCGTAGATGACCGTGTTGCAGTCGATTTTGATGTCAAAGAGCTCGGTGGAATACCCGAAATTGAACTCGAAATTATCTACGAGGATGACGACTGTGTCGTGATAGACAAACCCCTAGGGCTATTGACGCACAGTAAGGGCGTATTTAACCCAGAGCCAACCGTCGCCACTTGGCTTCGATCGCACTGTGCAAATGCCGCTACAGTGAATAAGCCAGAAAACGAAGACGATGAAGTGAAGCCGAACACGAGGGCAGGAATTGTACATCGGCTCGACAGGGCGACAAGCGGTGTCATGATATGCGCTAAAACGCCGGAGGCACTGAGCTGGCTGCAAAAACAGTTCGCACAGCGCAGGACCAAAAAGACGTATTTTGCAGTTGTTGAGGGTGTTCCTTCAAACCTCGAGGCTATCATAGACATGCCAATCGAACGCAACCCAAAGGCGCCTGCGACTTTTCGCGTCGGCAACCTGGGGAAAGCCTCTAAAACGCATTACAAAGTTGTTTCAAGCAACGACACGCATTCTTTGCTAGAGCTCAAACCCGAGACGGGCAGGACGCACCAACTGCGTGTTCATCTGGCGCACATCGGTTATCCTATCGTCGGCGATACGTTATATAACGGTCAAAAGGCCGATAGACTGTATTTGCATGCAGCGCAGCTCGAAATAACCATTGTTGCAGGACATGAACGGAAAGTGTTTGATTCTGTGCTGCCGCAGCCATTTAAATCGATGACCCAATGAATTCGTCCCGTTTGCTGCTAGAACCCGAAACTCAAAAAGCGGTTGAACACTTTATTGCTGCGCCGGGACACGCCGTGCTGCTGTACGGTCCTGAGAATATCGGGAAACATGCGCTTGCAATCCAAGTCGCTGCACAGCTTGTTGGAGTCGAACTTGACGCACTTGCCCGTGTTCCTGGCTACCGCGAAATAACTGCCGAAAAGTCGGTCATTACCATCGACCAGATTCGTGAATTAGCGGCATTTTTTAGCAGGAAAACCGTTGGTGATAACGCTATTAAACGGGTTGTTGTCATTGTCGATGCAGAACGCATGCAGCTTCCTGCCCAAAATGCACTCCTAAAACTTCTAGAAGAACCCCCAGCGGACACCGTTTTACTCCTGACGTCGTCGGCGCCACACAAACTGCTCCCGACGATTATGTCTCGTCTGCAACGTATTCAGGTTCAGAAACCATCGGCCGAGACGATACGACAGTACTTTTCCAAACATAGCGCCGCGGAGATCGCGCAGGCAATGTTGCTCGGTGAAGGTAGGATAGGGCTCGTTCAGAAATATCTAGAAGAAACCGACGAGACGGATGGGGTTAGTATCACCGATGTTCGAACGGTTCTTGGTATGGGACTATACGAGCAGCTGCTATATATCGAGAGTAGCTTGAAAGATAAAAATACAGCACTAGAGTTCGTGCAACTTCTTGCAAAATTGTCTGCAGCAAGTTTACGTAAAGTCGCAGACACGAGCGGCTCGACCCTGCAGTGGCAGCGCATTTCATCTGCAAGCTATACGGCACTCGAGGCGTTATCGAAAAATGCCAATGCAAAGTTGGTTTTAACTGAGCTCATGTTAGCGCTCCGTTCGTAGCCACACACCACGTGTGCTATACTAGTTTCTAGCCTATGTATGAGTTATTAATCGTCGGTGGGTTCGGATTGTTCAGCCTGTTTCATGCTCGCAAGAAAAATGAGACAGAAGTAAATGAAGTCTCGCGTAAAGTCGGTGACCGTATTGGCAAACTTTGGGATATTGCACACCAAGGCATGCGCGAAAATCGCTTTTTGCGGGCAGAAAAAGCCCTTCTGACGATATTAAAAATTGATGAAAAGAATGCTGCCGCCTACAACCGACTCGGTATATTGTATGCCAAACAAAAAGAATACCGCGACGCCATAGACTGTTTTGAGATCGCAAGTAGCATCGATGCCACTCCTTCAAGCCTCCATAACCTGGGGCTTATTTATTATGAAACGGAAAATTACGAAAAGGCTGGCATCGCCTTTGAGCAAGCATTAAAACTCGAAGAAGACCTGGCAGCCAGACACATTGCCTATGCAAAAGTTAGCGAAAAACTAGGTAACGAAAAGCTGATGTTCCAGTCGCTGCTACGGGCTGTTGAGCTTGAGCCAAACCGCGAGTCATTGACGCTGCTATTACAGGCATACCAGGAACGTCAGATGGATCAACAAGCCGATGAAGTAGCGGAACGGCTGCGCACGCTTATTGTACCCTCGGGCAAGTCAAAAAAAGTCTTACGGCCGCGCCGCGTTGTCCTATAAAACTTGGCCATCCTAACTGTTGCACGAATACCTCTGTTTTGGTACACTAATGCCTGAACCAGGGGTTGCCGCGATAGCTCAGTGGTAGAGCACTTCCATG
>CAZLLY010000021.1:0-3461 GCA_964560755.1 uncultured Candidatus Saccharibacteria bacterium
TTGCTCAGTAATAAACCTTAGTTTGCACCCTTATTCTAACTTTTGAGGATCTTTTGTATTGATGACTTATTCTGTTGAAGCGACGACTCATCAATCATAAACATGTACAGCTGCCGCCCGGGCATGGCGTAGGATGTTAAACCTCCAGTCCTTCCTCTACCGCTCACATTCTGTGATGCCACTTCCCAATCCTTTCCGTATTCAATCTGCATATTTACAAATTGTGAGATATTTTCAGAAGAAACGTTTGTCTGAACGGCCTTTCCAACAACAGTTAATACTTCTTGATAATTCATTAAAATCTCTGGGGAAGCAACTTTTCTGAATATAGCAGTCAATACGCGCTGTTGGTTAACGCCCCTATCATTATCACCCCCCACAAGATTATGGCGTTCTCGAGAATATTTTAGTGCCTGTAATCCATTCAGGTGCAGCTGGCCTTTTGCGAATATCGTACCGTCATCTGTAGTAAATTGAGTTGGGTTATCAACATCAATCCCTCCAATTTTATCGACCAAGCTGATGAGTGTCGTAAAGTTCACGCGTGCATATGCGTCAATATGTATATCAAATAAGTTTTCAAGTGTCTTGACCGATGAATCTACGCCGTATATACCTGCATGTGTCAACTTGTCATTCTGATTATTTCCACCTAACGCAATCGGAACATACGAATCCCGGGGGATTGTGGTCAATAATATCTTCTTAGTTTTTGGATTTACTGTTGCGATAATATTTACGTCCGATCTAGAAACAGTCGAGATATTCCCATACGTGTCAATTCCGCTAATATACACATTGAACCCGTTTGTCTGATTAAATAGGTCACTAGCTGCGGCATTTTTTTCAGCAAACTCATATGTTTTTATTACGCGCGTCTCATTACTGAACTTCGGATAAAATTCAATAATCGCCTCACGAAATCCTTCGTTAAAAATCATAATGTCGTGTGATTTGTCATAAAGCCCAACAACCGCAGCTGGATAAGAAGCGACTGTTGTTACATGACTTATGGATGATTGTTGTTCTATCGATTTTATATATTTATTATCACTCAATACACCTACGATATTCCGCCCAGAGATATCACCCTCTTTCTGAATATCACTAGAAGATAAAACGACTAAAGAAAACCGAATTGTTTTTGTATTATTTGATGAAATTTTTGACAGCAAGTTCGAGCCTGTCCTGATTGTATATAAGCCCCCAATTAAGACGGCAAAGATTACAACCCCGAATATATACGCTAGGAGTCTTCCGATACGACGGCGACCGCTCCGGAGCAGCCAATAGTCAAGTGTGATGTTAAAGAAAAAAATAATCGCTAGTATTGACGCGACATATTTGAAGGGAATTAACTCAGTACTATATAAATAATAACTAAAGTAAATACTGACTAGGTTTATTACAATGAGAAAAATAATACTCGGCAGAGAAAATTTTTTTACAACCAGATTCATCCTTTGATCACTCATACTGGTTAACTTTATCATAGAATTCGGTTTCATAACTATCTTTATACATGCAATGGCTCTGTTCAAAATACATTTGAACACATAAAGACTCGTTAATATCAATTCAACTGCCAGACATGGGTCTAGTATTTACTCGCATTAACCATTTAGGATACTTGCCATTTTTGTGTTACGTATATTTATTTATAAAAAATACACAGATTATGCGACCACATTCAAGTGGTATAGTCGGCAAACAGTAGCCGTAACTCATGTGCCGAGAGTTTTTCACCATTTGGCAGCAAATATCCTGCATGGCCGTCCAGGTCGCGCCCCTTGAACAGTTCTTCGAGCATCGCAATGGTCAACTCCACCTTGTTTGCGCCTGTATCTATCATATCCATCTTTTTATAATACACCTTTTTGTCATATTTGTCAATAGTTACGTCATTCGCTTTTTCTGTCTTACTTCAATGTATTTGGATAGTTTTGATGCGATATACAACGGGTTAAACAGTGCACAGCGGCAAGCCGTCGACACCATCTATGGGCCGGTGCTTGTCATAGCTGGGCCAGGGACGGGTAAAACTCAGCTCCTGAGCGCCCGCGTTGCACACATTTTGCGTTCGACTGACACATTACCACGGAACATTTTGTGCCTAACATTTACCGAAAACGGCGCACAAAATATGCGCGAACGCCTGACGAAGTTTATCGGTCCACACGCGTACGACGTCCAGATCGGCACCTATCACGCCTTTGGTCGAACAATTATCGGTCGTTTCCCCGAGTATTTTACCGAACTTAGGCTCGAGCGGCCCGTCGACGAGCTTGGCAAACGCCAAATCTTGTCTGCCATAATCGATGAAGTCTCATACCGCAGCCCGATCAAACAGGTCCGCCACCACCTCGGCGATTTGGTCAGTACCGTTAGTGAGGTCAAACGTGGGCTACTGAACCCTGATGCGCTACGGGCTATCGCCGTCGAAAACATGCGCGTTATCGAAGCAACCCAGACCGATATCGGTGATATCCTTGCTCCTTACGCAAAACGTATGCCGAGCAAACTGACCGTCGCCGAGCCACTATTTCGGCAGATCCAAGATGTTTTACTGCAAGCAGCCAGTCTAGCCGCTGAGTCGACAGCTAAACACACCAACTTGGCTCTAGTCGCAGCCGACGCCCTCGGTTTAGCATTAGAAGACGCATTGTCACTCGAAAAACCATCGACAACACCTCTGACCAAATGGAAAAACAAATGGCTCGTCAAAAATAAAGACAACGCTTTTGTGCTCGCGGGTGCACTGGAGTCTGCGCGCATCGCCGCACTGGCCGATGTGCTCGAAAGTTATCAGGCTGCTCTCGATGCAAAAGGGTTGTATGATTTTGACGATATGATCCTCCGAGCCGTCGACGTACTCGAAAACAACGATGATTTGCGGTTTACGTTGCAGGAACAGTACCAGTTTATCTTGCTCGATGAGTTCCAGGATACCAACGCTGCCCAGCTCAAATTGGTCGAGCTGCTCTCGAATAACCCCGTTAGTGAGGGTCGGCCGAATGTTCTAGCAGTCGGCGATGACGACCAGGCCATCTATGCTTTTCAGGGCGCATCGTATAGTAACATGCTCGATTTTTATCATATGTTTACCGACACGACCGTTATCGCACTCGAGGAAAACTACCGCTCCAACGAGCCAATCCTGCTAGCAGCCGAGGCGGTAGCAGGCCAAATAGAATCCAGACTGCACACGCACATGAGCGGGATCACAAAGTCATTGCAGCCAAAAGCGTCCAGTTTTATACTCCCCACTCTGCAGGCCAAAGAGTATCCGAGCAACATCGCCGAGTACGACGGCGTCCTGCTCTTCCGCCTCGTCAAGCGGACGCTATCCACGCCCGCGGCTGTCCTGGCCGCGAGCTATTGGGTCTTCGATTACGCAATTCATTACAACGTGACGATGTTCGGCCTGGAGACAGGCATCACCGCGTTGACGATGACCGCAT
>CAZLLY010000021.1:3471-7777 GCA_964560755.1 uncultured Candidatus Saccharibacteria bacterium
CGGCGTTGCAAATGAGGTAAAATCGCTCATCGGTAGCGGGGTGAAACCAAGTGAAATCGCCGTTTTAGCGCCCAAACACCGCTACCTCGAACCGTTAGTTTTGTACCTGCAGAATGCCGGTATCGCCGTATCGTACGAAAAGCGCGAAAACATCCTCGACACTGTCGTCGTTCGGCAAATACTCACGATGGCACGGCTGGTTTTGGCGCTACGGGGCGGCCACCACAGCGTCGCAAATAGCCTGTGGCCCGAAGTTTTGAGTTACGATTTTTGGGGATTTTCTGTCGCAGACATATGGAAAATATAGTGGAAGGCGAACGATACACACAAAACTTGGGCCGAAATACTCATATATCAGCCCGAATTTAGACATGCTGCATTACTGATGCTCGCTCTTGCCGGCCAAGTTTCGACCAAAACATGCGATGAAGCCCTCGATGTCCTCATCGGTACGACAGAGTTACAGACACGCGATAGCCACCTGCCGAGCGTCCGCAGCCCTTTGCGGGATTACTATTTTAAAAACCAGGGAGAAACGGTATTTTACGAGACGGTGACACAGCTGAATGTGCTACGCGCCAAGATGAGCGAGCACCAGGTGGGCCAGGGCAGGGTGCTATACTTGCCAGACCTGCTAAGTTTTGTTGCCGAATATGAAGCCGCCGAAACTGCTATGCTCAACACCAGCCCGTATAATCAGTCAGCCGATGCCGTACAACTCATGACTGTTTTTAAGGCTAAAGGCCTCGAGTGGGACCATGTATTTTTGCTCAGCTGTCAGGACAATATCTGGGGCAGTACATCGAGTGGCATGAGCAATAAGCTGACATTGCCCGCCAACCTAAACTACATCCGCCATGCTGGCGCAACCGAAGATGAACGTCTGCGACTACTGTTCGTGGCGATGACTAGGGCGAAATCTGGTCTTCACCTAGGGAGTTTCCGCGCCGATTATGCTGGTAAAACCCCCGAACGACTTAAATATTTTGACGAAGTCGAGGAGGATGGCAGTATCATCGCTCGTAGTCTACCGGCCGGTTATCAAAACGTTGTTGTCGTAGAGTCTGACCCGCCGAGCCTCGAAACAGTGACACTAGACTGGCAGTCGCGGCATATACCTGTGCAAGATACACCGCTGAAGGTGCTGTTACAGGAAAGGCTCAGCCGTTACCAACTCAGCCCGACCCACCTAACCCATTTCATCGACCTCAAATACGGTGGGCCCGATAGTTTCTTGCTCGGTACACTGTTGAAATTCCCTGGCAGTCCGAGCGTCGACAGTAGTTTTGGCAACGCCATCCACGACTCGCTAGAGTGGGTCCAAAATGAAGTAAACAAGGCGGGAACCATGCCAAAAACAGCTGCCGTTGTTGAAAGGGCTAACGCGTACCTTAGCCATGAGCCATTGACCCCCGAGCAGATAGCACAGCAGCAACGGCGCGCTACGGAAGTACTGACCACCTATCTGGCACGGCGAAAAACCATGTTTCAGCCCAAAAACGTGCCTGAAAAATCATTCAAAAACGAAGGTGTGCTACTAAACGGCGAAGTCCTTATGGGTGGTAAAATCGACTTGCTCGAAATCGATGAGGCGAGTAAAAGTATCGTGGTCGTCGACTATAAAACAGGTGAGAGTTTCACGAGCTGGAAACCCGAGACCGATAAACTGCATAAAAACATGCTACAGCTTTATTGTTACAAGCTACTGGTCGAAAATTCTAGCAAATACCGTGGCTACACCGTTGAGTCTGGTCGGCTTGAGTTCGTAGAGCCTGACGCTGACGGCGAGATACATAGTCTGTCGTTAGACTTTACAGATGAGATGCTCACCCGCACGCAGCAACTACTATCTGCGCTCTGGAAACGAGTAATGGCCGTCGATATGCCCGATGTCAGTGACTACGGTACGAGCCTCAATGCCATCAGACAGTTCGAGGACGATTTGATAAATGGGTGAAAGTTAGAACTAAGAATTAGGAATTACAGAATTCAGAATGGAAATTACATCGGCTTCGCCGATCTTTATGACTGGATCCCCGCGTTCGCGGGGATGACGAAAGTTTAAGTTTTATATTCACCACCCTTTTTCTGAACCTGCCGCCGTCATTCTGAGCGAAGTGAAGAATCGTCCCCTGGTGACAATACGTGTTGGAAGATCCTTCGCATACGCTCAGGATGACAACACATAGGTTTTTATATATAGTCACAAAGTGTCATAGTTTCCACTCTTAACTCATATCTCATATCTCTTAACTCTTGTCTCCGGAGAAGATCCTTCGCTAGCGCTCAGGATGACAACGGTGAATTATGAAAAACCACCGCTACCGCGGTGGTTTTTACGCAGAAAAAGAATGGTTATTTCTTTTTAGCTGGAGTCTTTTTCTTAGCAGGGGCTTTTTTAGCAGCGGTCTTTTTTGCGGCAGCCGACTTGACGACAACTTCGCTTATTTCTACTACTTCAACTTCTGCTTCCTCTACTTCGGCAATCTCTGTTTTGACAAACATAAGGTTGTACAAGTTCATACCGAGTACCATACCAAGTACTGGACCGAGCATGTATACCCAGATGTTCCACTGCTGCAATGCAAAAGCAACTGCAGGGTTCAAGAATGCGCCGGAAGCAAGTGATGCAACCCATGCACCCAATGTTAGGCCAGCACCAATGGTGAATGCCTTAGTACGCAGGCTGAACTTTTGGTAAATAGCCGCAGCTATTGCAAACCCAAAGATCATCGAACCAAGTGCTTCTGACACTAATGGTCGAGCAGTTAACTCTGTCCATTTGTCGTGTGTAATCATCGAAGTATCAAGCTTGGTGATGTACACGAACAGGTACCATGCTGCGACAGCGCCGGCAAATTGTACGATGATGTACGACAAAGCCTGCAAGCCGCGCAGTTTACGGACTGACCACAGCCCAATAGTGATGGCAGGGTTCAAAACCGCGCCAGAGATACCGGCCAGCGCCAGTGTCATTACTGTCACGATGACACCTGCGGCCACTGCGACGAAATATCCGCCTGCTTGTGAGCGAAGAGCACCAAGTACTACCATGGTCAGTAGCATCGTACCCAAAAACTCACCCACGAGCATCGCGAGTTTATTTTTACGAAACATTATATTTTACCTCCACTTTATTAGTGATGACTCAATCATAACCGTATCTGTCTAACTTGTAAAGAGTCGTGTAATAAATTTACTTTAACTGGCCTCATTTTCTTGAACAATACAAACGATGATCACATCCGCAGGCTATCAAGCGGCTTTATAAAATGTTTCTAAGTCAGAGTATTTACCGAGGGTACCAACAAACTGGTTGCGCCCGAGGACTGCGTTTGCAGCTAGCGGTAACATAAAGGTCAGTGCACGGGCGAGCTGCAGCTGTTCGGCATTTCTTCTCCCAAACCAATTGTCCACAAGACTAAAACCATACGTTGTATTACTATAGAACATATTTGGGAAACCTTCATTGTTTACTAGATCTTTTCGCATAACAAACTGATACTGGCTCATCAAAAATGTAATACCTTTTTCATCATGTGAATGGTTTGGATGATCATGGTCAACCTGTAATTCTACTACGGCATCACTACGATATTGTGATCGTGCTTTTACGGTGTCAACCATGGCAGCTTCTGTGAAATCTCCAGCCGTAAACTGGGCCCTGCCTGCAATCGCAGTACGATCAAGTCCAAATTTAATCGTATCCTTTTGGTTGTCGCTTAAGTAAATTCCACCCTCGGTGATTTCTTCCATCGTTGCATATATATCGTCAAAATTTGCTATAAGTTTTTCAAGTACAGGTGCTCCACCAACACCAGCCGCACCGCAAGCAATGTGCATTGCGGCCGCCATAGGCATGGCTGAAGCGACATCGCTAAAAGTGTCGATCAGTGGCCTCAGAGTTTCATCCCGAGGCGTCACTATTCCAGTCGCAAGCGTCAAAAATAGAGTTGGGCCGCCCATGATTTTCGGCCTACCGTAGGGGATTTCTCGACCAGCTTTCGTTAGTTTGTTCCCACGACCATCCATACAGTTGCCGGGAAGCTCAAGCAAACTGTTAATCGGTTTCGCGCCAGACCTTAGCAAAGCAGTGTTTAGCTCGCGAATAGAAACAAGACCATCCTTTGCGAGAAACTCTAAAGACCCCTTAAACTGTTCTTTTGTGACATCGCCACCGTCTATTGTACCGTCACCATAAGGAAGCCTGCCAAAAACCCTTACCTGCAGGTCGCTCATTCTCCGCAAAATATCATGTTCGTCTGTCGTTTGTTTTGTGCCAATCATGGTTTCCTCATGAATTATT
>CAZLLY010000021.1:7787-12836 GCA_964560755.1 uncultured Candidatus Saccharibacteria bacterium
ATTATTTTTGTATAATCAACCCCCATACCAGTAACGCCCAGTTCTCCCAATGCCGAGTTGGTTCCGCCGGATTTTTGGGCACCTACTAGGACGTCCGTTTGGACCGTTCTCATAGCTTCATTCATATACTATTTTTACCTTCTTTAGGTGTTACGAACCCAATAATACGCCTAGACTTGCACTTTGTCTATAGTTATTTATAATTGTTTTGGTGAGAAAAAAACAGTTCTACGAACTCTTCGGTTGGTATGGTGCAGTTGTCATCGTCCTAGCATATATTTTAGTCAGCTTTAACATCATAGATGCGCATAGTTTTTGGTTTCACTTTCTTAATGCAAGTGGGGCAATTGGCGTTGTTTTGATATCATGGGCCAAAAAAACATATCAACCAGTTGTCATCAATACATTCCGTGCAGTCACAGGTATCGCAGCACTGCTTGTGCTGCTCGTCCAGTCGATCAAGTGAGAATTATTACTGACCAAAATCACTATATTCAGATACACTGCTATCATGGAGAGTATAGAAGCAAGGTTTACCCAGGAAGCAACTTCAGCAGTCGAGCAGTTACTCAGTGAAAATGAAGTCGGCTTCTTGGACCGTACCTGGCGACGATACTGTCATCAAGACCCAATGTCAGCACAAGCAACATTGGCATTCTTCGAGATCGTGTCCAATGACCACGCTGAATTTATGTTCAATATGAATAAGTACGTTGCAAGTCTCGCTGTACGAACAACCGTCGAAGATCTATATCTCTACAGAACTGAACTAAGCGTGCATCAGAATCAATAGCCGTTTAGCTGCGGTGTTTGTGGCGTCGAAGACCTGCGACCTTGAGACGTACTGCGTGGCGGTCGACCAGCTGATGGGCTCTTTCTAGCTCGATCTGGTCGGTCGTACTATCCCTAAGCTGTATGGCGCGCTCAAGAGCGGCCTTACTCTCGCTTTCGATAATATCATCGCCGTGGTCAGCCTCGTCCACCAAAACCTTGACGCGGTCGGAGCTTATTTCGACAACTCCACCAGTAACAGCGAAGTATTCTAGCTGTTCGTCAGAGTCTTCTTTTTTGCGACGGACCGTCAAAACACCATTTTTAAGCATAGTAATAAGCGGCTCATGGCTTGGAAACACCGCTATTTCACCTTCGATAGTCGGTAGAACCACTTCGTAAACTGGCTCGTCAACTTTTATGCCAGAAAGCGTAACTAGCTGCAGATCCATACGACGTTAGTCCTTTCTCTCTGAAAGAGGGCCGGGTGACATGTAAAACCAGCTCTCTGGTTTGTCGTCGTATTTTCCTGCAAGGATATCGCGGCAGTCTTTGACCGTGTCCTCGACCTTAATATACGAACCAGGGTTTCCGGTAAACTGTGTGGCGACGAAAAATGGCTGTGCCATAAAACGCTGCAAGCGACGAGCGCGAGCGACGATCTGTTTTTGGTCGTCACTGAGCTCTTCCATACCGAGAATAGCGATGATGTCTTGGAGCTCCTTGTACTGCTGCAAAACGCGCTGGACTTCGCGGGCGACTTCGTAATGTTCACGTCCAACAATCTCTGGGTCGAGGATGGTCGAGTTACTGTCAAGTGGATCGACGGCAGGGTAAATACCGATTTCGGTCAGACCACGGTTCAACACAATCGTGCTGTCGAGGTGGGCAAACGTCGTCGCAGGTGCTGGGTCGGTCAAGTCGTCGGCAGGCACGTAGACGGCCTGGACAGAAGTGATGGAGCCTTTTTTGGTACTCGTAATGCGTTCCTGCAAGGCACCCATTTCTTGCTGCAAGTTTGGCTGGTAGCCCACCGCACTTGGCAGGCGACCGAGCAAAGCAGATACCTCCGAACCGGCCTGGGTAAAGCGGAAAATGTTGTCGACGAAGAGCAGCACATCTTTACCTTGGTCGCGGAAACTCTCGGCCATGGTTAGACCTGAAAGTGCAACGCGTAAACGCGCCCCTGGGGGTTCGTTCATCTGGCCGAAAACCATACTCGTTTTGTCGAGCACACCGGCTTCTTTCATCTCGTAATAGAGGTCGTTACCTTCACGTGTACGCTCACCAACACCTGCAAACACCGAGTTACCACTGTGGAATTTTGCAATGTTGTTGATGAGTTCCTGGATAAGCACGGTTTTACCGACACCAGCACCACCAAAAAGGCCAACTTTACCACCTTTAGCCATCGGCGCGATGAGGTCGATAACCTTGATGCCCGTTTCGAGAATCTCGGTTTTGTTGCTTTGCTCGCTCAGTGCCGGCGGGTTGCGGTGGATCGGCGAACGTTCGCCTTTTGGTACGCCTAAACCGTCTATTGGGTCACCAACCACATTGAACATGCGCCCCTGAGTGTCGTCGCCAACTGGAACCGATATCGGTGCGCCTGTCAGCGTTACGGATGTGCCGCGTTTGAGACCATCGGTGCTCTGCATCGAAATAGCTCGAACTGTGTTTTCGTCTAAATGCTGTGCTACCTCGAGCGTTATCATCGTGTCACCCGACCCGATGGTCAATGCGTCATAAATATTTGGGAGTGATTCGCCCATAAACTCGACGTCGACAACAACGCCGACGACCTGGATTACTTTACCTTCTTTACTCATAGTCTAACCTCCGTTGTTTTCAATTCACCATTTGCCATACCTTTTACATCCACCGTCTGCAGCTCGCAATTTGCGTATTTACCTGAAAATTGTAAATTGCTCATCATAAACGATAAACGTGACATCTATTTCATCGCCTCCACGCCCGCACTTATTTCGCTGAGTTCCTGCGTGATGGCAGCCTGACGTGCCTTGTTCATTTCGAGCGTTAGGTCTGCTGCGAGCTCGGACGCATTGTCGGTGGCGTTTTTCATGGCCAACATACGCATGCTGTGCTCACTGGCTCTCGCATCGAGCAATGCCTGGTACAACTGAGCCTCGACAAGTCGTTTTGCGATAGCATCGAGTACGACCTGGATACTCGGCTCATATCGAGCATCTCGCACAAAAGACTCGACGGGGGTGTCAGTATAGCCAGCCGGCAAAATACGCTGCACGAGCGGTGTCTGTGTCATACTACTGACAAATTCGGTGTATATCATATCGACGGCATCGACGTCACCTCCTAGAAATGCTGCGAACGCTGTGCCGATGATGGCCTGAAGTTCGCCGCCAGTCGGCTGGTCGGGTAAGTTATCGTACGTACCGGCTATGTCTGTGCCTTTTACGCGCGCCGCAAACTGCGAGATCTTGCGCCCGACAGTGATGGTGGTCGTGGTAATACCCGCCGCTTCATCACTTTTGAGCTCAGTCAGAAACAGTTTAAATACATTTGAGTTATATGCGCCGGCCAGGCCTTTGTCGCTCGTCACGACGATGAGCATACGACTTTTAACAGGACGCGCCGTAAATAGCGGGTGGTCTTTGGTTGCACCCTGTGCCGCAAGACTAGTTAAAAGCCCGTTGGCAGTCCGTGAATACGGCGCCGTGGCCTTTGTAGCATCCTGCGCACGACGCATTTTACTCGCCGCCACCATTTGCATGGCTTTCGTGATCTGCTTAGTGCTTTTGACCGAGCGGATGCGAGATTTAAGCTGCTGCGTACTAGCCATGCTGAACTCCATTCAGCAGAGATACGAGATATGAGTTATGAGTTATGAGTTTGCTCAAAAAAGTCTCGTTTCTCACCTCTAGTCTCTTTTGTCTCATTAGGCTTCGAACCCTTTCGCGACTGACTCGGCGACCTTGGCAATGAGCTTGGCGACTTTGCTGTCTTTTTCGACTTTTTCACCGCCGGCATTTAACTCATCCATGTCTTTGGCGTGGTCTTTTGCTAGTTTTACGAGCAATGCAGCCTGTGCGTCTTTGATCTTTGCGGTTGGAACGTCGTCAAAATAGCCTTCATTGACCGCAAAAACACTTGCAACTTGCTCCCAAACGCCCAAAGGTTGGTACTGGGGTTGTTTTAGTAGCTCGGTCAGTCTTTGACCTCGTTCGATTTGCTTTTTGGTCGCTTCATCGAGGTCAGAGCCAAACTGTGCAAAGCTTGCAAGCTCGCGGAACTGGCTAAGACCAAGTTTTAGGCTACCAGAGACAGATTTGACCGCTTTTGTCTGAGCGTCACCACCCACACGGGACACGGACAAACCGGCAGAAATAGCAGGGCGGATACCCTGGTAGAAAAGATCCGTTTCCATGAAAATCTGACCGTCGGTAATAGAAATAACATTGGTCGGGATGTATGCACTGATGTCGCCAGCTTGCGTTTCGATGATAGGTAGGGCAGTGAGCGATCCTGCACCGAGGTCGTCGCTCAGTTTAGCTGAACGCTCGAGCAGTCTTGAGTGCAAGTAAAACACATCGCCAGGAAATGCTTCGCGCCCTGGTGGACGGCGGAGTAGCAGTGACATTTGTCGGTAGGCAACAGCATGTTTCGTCAAATCGTCATAGATCATCAGTGCATGTTTGGCATTATCACGGAACCATTCACCCATCGCCGTACCAGCATAGGGGGCAAGGTACAGTAGCGACGCAGGGTCGCTCGGGCCGGTTGCCACGATGATAGTTTGGTCCATAACACCTTCGCGCTTGAGGGTTTCAACCAAACGGGCAACTTTTGATAATTTCTGACCGATAGCAACATACACGTTGACGACACCAGATTTCTGACGTGCCTGGTTGATCATCGTGTCGATAGCGATAGCAGTTTTACCCGTCTGACGGTCGCCAATGATCAACTCACGCTGACCGCGGCCGATAGGGAACATCGCATCGATAGCCATGATGCCTGTCATGAGCGGTTCGTGGACGTGCTTACGGCCCATAACACCTACGGCAGGGCGCTCAACACGGCCAGTTTCTTTGGCGTTTATCGCCGGGCCACCGTCGAGCGGGCGACCAAGTGGGTCAACCACACGGCCGAGTAGCTCTGGGCCAACAGGTACTTCCAAAACGGTACCTTTGAGCTTAACGCTATCACCAGCGACGACATATCGGTCCTCACCGAGCAACACCGCACCGATTTCGTCTTCCATGAGGTTCAAGGCAAATGCCTCAACAACCCCATGTT
>CAZLLY010000021.1:12846-16712 GCA_964560755.1 uncultured Candidatus Saccharibacteria bacterium
ACCCAGGCAACACCGTCACCGACGCGAGTGACTATTCCTGTTGTTTCTAGGCTCGTGCCACTTTCGAGCTGAGCGATCGCGTCGCGCAGCCCCTTGGATAATTCTGTTACTGATACATCAGCCACTTCTGACCTCCCTTTCTATACCTTGGCACCCTGCAAGAGCGTTAATTTATGTGCAATCGTTGTATCGAGCGCCGCACTCGGCGTTTGGAGGCGCACACCTCCGATAACACTTGGGTCGATAACTTCGCGCAAACGAACTTCCGTCGCGTCAACTTGGCTAGCAACAGCGGTGCGAAGTGCTTCGTCCAACGGGAACGCGCTCGTAACGGTCGCAACGACGACGCCTCGTTCAGCCAATGCATCCTCGATAGCTCGGACGATAAGCGTAAGTTCGCGCTGTCTACGTGAGTCGATGATATAGGCCGCTAATTCTTCCAATTTTGCCGCAGGGATCAAACCATCTGCAACAGAGTCGGCAATATATGTTGCCATTTTTCGACGGCTTATTTTTCCGCTCATCGTACACACCTCAAATCAAGCCGCTTAGCGGCTACTTTGAGTTGGTAGCTGCCGAGGGTCTGTGTCATGCCTTCGTTTCCTTAACAGATTCAGCGATAAGCTTGGCATCAATGTTCGACGTAACCACTTTGCTCGTAACTTTCTCGGTCGCAGCCGTTACTAGGTCAATCATCTCGTTATGTAATGATTTCTTGGCTGCAACAATCTCTTTGTCGAGCGTCTCACGTGCTTCCGCAACAATTCGCTCGGCGTGGGTTCGTGACTTTTCCTCGGCCTTCTGAACAACGTCAGTAGCCTCGGCCTTAGCCGTACCCACAATGTCATTCGCTTCTTTACGGGCTTTTTTCAATAACTCAGCAACTTCTTGCCCAGTTTCTTCGGCACGTTTTTCAGCATCAAGCGCAGCTTTGACACCAGCTTCGTTCAGCTCTCTGCGTTTATCAACGGCAGCGATCAAAACAGGAAAAATATATTTGCTAGTCAAGAAAAACAGCAGCAAAAATGCGATTAACTGGAAAACCAAAAGTTTCCAGTCGATACCGAGCGCTTCAGTAACGCTAGTGCTGGCTTTACCGGCCGTCGCCTCGCTGCTCGCAACATACTGTAGAAGTGCTGTCATATATAACTTAGCCCTTTGCGATAAATGCTACGATAATACCAATGATAGCCAGTGAGTCAGCGAAAACGATAGCCGTGATCATAAGCGTACGAATTTCACCGATTTTTTCTGGGTTGCGGCCAGCTGCGTTCAACGCGCCAGCGCCGATCATACCTACACCCAAAGCTGCAGCGAGGGCAGGGATTGCATAGGTTAGGCCAAATGCGAGTGCTTCCATAGTTTATATTCTCCTTATTTAATTAATTATTTCGGGTGGTTTATCTTCACTCCTGTCGACGCCTTTTCAAGCGACGCTTCACCTGGAGCGAAGTCGAAAGATCATTTTCTCAAATGCACCTTCCCACTTCGGTCAAGGTAGGCTACAGCACTGTTTAGCTTGACACCTCCTTTGCCATCACCGGCTCAAGGGCTTCCTCATGATGTTCACCGTGAGCACTCGTGGCGAGCGCGGCAAAAATCAACGTCAGCATGTAAAAAACGTACGCCTGGATAAACCCGATAAAGAGCTCAAAGCCCATGAAAAACGGTAAGGTCACACTCGCCGCGTACGACGACATAGCCGTCACGATGACCAAAAGTACCTCGCCCGCAAATGCATTACCAAAAAGTCGAAGGCTGAGTGCAATTAGGCGGGATAACTCACCGACGAGTTCCAGGAAACCTTCAAAGGTACCAATAGGATTTTTAAGTGGGCTGATAAAATAGCGCCCAAGATTACCAAAAAAGCCGTGCACTTTAACGGCGTATATCTGTACGGCGACCATCGTGACGGTCGCAAGTGCTAACGTAAAGTTAAGGTCGGTCGGCAGACCGCGGAGTAGCGGCGCGCCGTGCCACGTTATCGATTCTCCCACTCCCGGGATAATACTGATCCAGTAGGTGAAAAGAACGGTGAAAAATATCGTCAGAGCTAGTGGGGCAATGCTGCGCGCCATTTTGCGATCGGGGACGATATCGTACACTGCATTGTACAAACCCTCGAATGCCCACTGCACAACACCGACTAAACGGTTGTATTTACCGCGTTTTACCATATGTGCCGCATAGCCAAACACTCCCAGCATGACAAGCACGCCAAAAAACCCAAGCAGCATACTGTTTGTAACCTCAACAGGGCCAACCTGAAATATTTCGTGTGTTGGCAGGCTAATATGGACGCCTTCGAGCGCAAAGTACATTCCGATCATCGTCGCTTATCCTCCTCGGCTAGTTCGTGAAGCTGTTTTCGCACCAATAACCAGGCAAAGACTGCGCCGACCACGATGCCGATGATCATACCAAATGGTTTTGTATCAAACTGGCTGTCTGCGTAGCGCCCTATCAGGAGTAGACCGATAGTCGGTACAAACATGCGCCAAGTAGTATCGGCGAGACTAATAAGCACCGCAGAGGTCGCGTTAGCAGAGCGGGGCACTTCGATAACAGAGGCAGGCGTCTCAACTCTTTTCATTTCTATCCGTAGTGTAACAAATGCACCAAACCCATGTAAACACCTTGAGAGATGTAACCATCACAACACTTGGTTGAGCAATAGAACGAGGGCTGAATTAAGCATACAGAATTATAGAGTTAAGAGTTGGGAGATAAGAGCGGAAACTAAGTCACTCCGTGTCTACACATAGAAAAACTTCCTCTCCCGCGCTGTCATCCTGAGGCAACGCCGAAGGATCTTCTAAAGTGTATTGTCATACCGAAAGATTCTTCGCTAGCGCTCTGAATGACAGTGGGAGTACAAAATCAACAGAGTTAACCGTATAGACACAGCACCGTCATCCCCGCGGAAGCGGGGATCCAGTCATAACACCGACAGAGTCGGTATAGTTTCCATTCATAATTCTTTTAATTCTGAATTCTGTAATTCTGCTCCCGAATAAGATTCTTCGTATTCACACAGAACGGCAGTAATCTCCCCTATAAACCAACGAGTCGGTCGATAGTAGGCCGATCGAACCCAACTACGATATTTCCGTCGATGTCGAGGACGGGAATGCCCATTTGACCACTTTTTTGTACTGCCTCCTCGGCGTAGCTTCGGTCTTCATCGACATTTTTCTCGATATATTTGATGCCTTTATCGTCTAAATATCGTTTTGCGGCAACACAAAAACCGCACCATGGTGCGCTATAAACGGTGATAGATGGCTGTGACATAGTAAGTCTCCCTGTTTTTAGTTTCACTATACATTGTATAGTAAAGTCGTACACTTCGCAAGTCTTTTTGTAACCCGTACAAACAAAAAACGCGTTACTCGACGTCCGTTCCTCCGCCGCGCCATGGAGGTTCTTCGCATTCGCTCAGAATGACAATGGGGGCGAGAGTTAAGAGATAAGAGATGTGAGTTAAGAGTGGGTACTATGTCAGTCCGTGACAAGTATATAAAAACACATACTTTCCTGCGCCGTCAGCCTGCGGCCATGCCGAAGGATCTGTCCTGGGGGGTGAATTATGAAAACAGAATTGCTGAATTCAGAATCAAAACTACATCACTCCGCGGCAATGTATGAAAACACTTCATTTCCCGCGCTGTCATCCAGAGCATAGCGAAGGATCTCCTAAGGCGTATTGTCACTAGGGGAAGATTCTTCACGGTGCTCAGAATGACAGTGGTGTTTTGTACGACAGTATTGAATCATAAAGTCCGACCCTTCGTCATCCCCAGCGAACGCGGGGATCCAGTCATAACGATCGACGAAGTCGATGTAGTTTCCATTCTTAACTCATA
>CAZLLY010000022.1:0-10889 GCA_964560755.1 uncultured Candidatus Saccharibacteria bacterium
GTCTGTCACTCGCATCTGTTCTTATCATCTTTAGTTGGGCAGTGCTCCCTCGGCTTGTGAAATTTTTTGCAAGTAGCCAAGAATTTCTATTCGGTTTTGCGCTGGCCTGGGCGTTTAGCGTTGCAACCCTGTTTGACCTAGCTGGGTTTTCGGTAGAGGTCGGCGCCCTTTTCGCCGGTGTTAGCCTGGCGTCACTCAGCTACGCTCAGGAAATCAGCACCCGACTCAAACCGATCCGAGATTTCTTTTTACTGCTCTTTTTCATCAGCATGGGCGAACATCTGACGCTCAGCGGCATTACGTCCGCCATCATACCAGCACTGGTCTGTGTTGCGGCAGTAAGCTTTATAAAACCATTTAGCGTCGCAAACACGCTAGGGCTACTGAAATACACCAAGCAAACAGGCTTCAAGGTCTCGGCGCACCTCTCACAAATCAGCGAGTTTTCCATCGTTATGATGGCCCTCGCCCAGGCCGAAGGACTGGTCGGGGATCGGGTTGTGAATGTTATTACACTGACGGCGCTCATCACCATTGCTTCTTCGTCCTATCTCATAAAATACGATGGGTCGTTATTTAGAAGGTTCCAGTCACTACTGCCTATCATCGAGAGAAAACTTTTGAACCCCGACACAGGCAAAGCACTTCAGTATGAATATCTGCTGTTTGGCTATCGCCGGGGCGGTCATGAATTCGTCCAAACGTTTCGTAGCCTACACAAACCATTTGCTGTCGTCGACTACAACCCAGAGATTGTTGAATCGCTAGAACATCAGCACATTCCCGTGGTGTACGGTGATGCAACAGACTACGAGTTACTCGAGGAAATCGGCACAAATACGGCCGAGATCGTCGTGAGTATCTTGCCAGGGCTGCAAAACAACATCACTCTGCTGCATTACCTACGTAAACACAACCCGAAGTGTCTATTCATCTGTCACGCCAACGACTACGACGACGCCGCAACGCTATATGAGACGGGCGCATCCTACGTCATGTTGCCGCATTTTATTGGGTCAGAAAAAATGAGCGCCTTCATCCGTGAACACGGTAGCAATAAAAAGGCGTTCGACAGATACCGAAAAGAACATATCGTTAGTATTGGCAAAGCTGCGATTGTGTAGCCTTTCCGCAATATATTCTGTACACTATACCCACATACGAATCGCCTTGGCGCACGGTAGTCTAGGGATGTGGCACACGTATTATTTACCGACTTTCTCTTAAGCTCAAGAGAGTTTTAGCAAATAATAGGAGTCTACATCTCATGTCAAAAACTAGCAGTGCACCACAAAAACAGTTCCGTTACTACGACCTCATCCTTGCGATATTTGCGAGTATTTTACTCCTATCAAACTTGGGCGCTGTGAAACTCGTTGCCTTCGGATCGATCATATCTGACGGTGGAGCAGTGTTATTCCCGCTCGCCTATATATTCGGTGATATCTTGACCGAAGTGTACGGGTACAAATACGCACGACGCGCCGTATGGACGGGTTTTATCGTCATGCTGCTCGCCGTCTGTGCACTAACCATCGTCAGATATTTACCTGCCGCGCCAGGCTGGGATAATCAGGCGGCATTTGACTCGACCCTCGGGTTTTTCCCACGAATCGTGCTCGCCAGCCTCGCAGCCTATCTTGTAGGTGAGTTTATGAATTCGTACGCACTCGCCAAACTCAAAGTAAAAACGGGCGGCAAGAAACTGTGGGTTCGGCTCGTCGGGTCAACCGTCGTAGGCGAGTTTTTCGACACGACGATATTTGGATTGATCGCATTTGGTGGCATACTGAGCGGCAAAGATATGCTGGTATATTTACTCATCGGCTGGCTTTTCAAAACTGGCGTCGAGGTTGTCATGTTACCCGTCACCTACCGAGTTGTCGCGTTCCTAAAACGCCGTGAAAACGAAGATTACTACGACCGCAAAACCAACTTCACCCCTTTTAGCCTCGGCGTAAAAGACTAGTCAGAGGTAACGCTCCTGGTAGGCCGACTATTTTGTCGGTTTATCGCCCGAGTAGTAGCGCGGTAGCCATGCGTCCCTGAGCTCGTAGAAGGTACCGCCCTCGATTGCGTGCCGGATATCGTCGACCAACTTCACGATAAATGCTTCATTATGTATCGACATGAGCGTGCTAAAGAGTATCTCGTGGCTACGACTTAGGTGCTGTATGTATGCTTTTGTATAATTTTGACAGGTGTAGCAGGTGCAATCCGCAAGTAACGGGGTGAAATCACGCTGGTATTTGTTGCCGCGAATGTTTTTTCGCCCGTCGTAGGTATAAAAAGAGCCGTTTCGTGCCACGCGCGTCGGTGAAACACAATCGAACGTGTCGATGCCCTGTTCGATAGCGGCAAAAATATCATCTGGCTCGCTGATGCCCAACATGTGTCGAGGTTTGTCTTCTGGCAGTATCTGGTTGCACCAACGTACGATATCGCTCAGTTTGCTTTTTTCGATAGCGCCGCCTATGCCGAATCCGTCAAAATCGCGCTCGGCCAAAAACTGAGCAGCTCGTTCACGCAGGTCTTGGTACTGTGCGCCCTGTACCACCCCAAAAAGCGCCTGGTATGGCCGTTCGGGCTGCAACGAACGCAACCGCTTTACTTCAGCCAAACTCCGTTCTGCCCATGGTTCGGTTCGGTTTGTCAGTGACTCTACCTGGTAATCATAGCCATCGAGTAATGAAGTTAGTTCGTCGAATGCAAAGGTTATATCTGCACCTATACCACGCTGGACTTGCATACTGTGCTCTGGCGTAAAACGGTGCTTCGACCCATCGCGGTACGATATAAAGTTAACCCCGTCATCGTCGATAAAGGCCTGACGTGCTTTGGTCGGGGCGATGACATCATCCGCCGTTACCCCCTCGACCTCCATACTGAGCGTTTTTTTATACCCACTGCCGAGGCTGAGCACCTGAAACCCTCCACTATCGGTAAATGTTGGGCCCGACCAGTGCATAAACTTTCCCAACCCACCAGCCTCCTCGACAAGCTCATGCCCAGGCTGCAAATATAAATGATAGGCATTTGCCAAAACTGCCTGTGCGCCCGCGTCCGCAACTTGCTCTGGCAACATCGCTTTGACGGTCGCCTTGGTCCCAACCACAATAAACGCCGGCGTATGAATATCGCCATGTGGCGTGTGTATAACCCCTGTGCGCGCAAGCGTACCGGGCAGCCGAGATTTGACCGTGAAACCAAACTTTTTCATTGCAAGCAAGTGTAGCATATTTCACCTGGGATCACTATTTAACAGATAACGGTTTTACCGCACTTGAAATATAGCCCTCTTTGCATCGTCGGCAAAAATATAGCTATTTTTGGTTCGCAAACGCTACTTTCGGGTAAGAGAACCAAAGACGACCAGCAAGAGGATTGCACCGCCAGTAGCGACGAGAAAACTGTACAGGTTGAATGTCCCGAGGTTTGCGCCGTCCTGACCGAGTAGGTTCATTAACCACCCGCCAACGAACGCACCTAAAATACCTACCACGACGTTGCCAACTGCACCCTGTTTTGCGTTTGTTCCTGCAAACATCGAGGCGATCCACCCCGCCAGTGCACCCATGATAATCCAACTAATTACCCCCATGGTACCCCTCCTTTTTCAGGTTATAACCCCTGCTCTGCCTTTTTTGCTTCTGCCCGTTTTTGGGCGCGCATTCGGCCTGCTGCACGGGCACGTTCTGGGTCGTTTTTGAAATTGCCCGGGCTCAATGCACCGCCTTTTTTACCGGCGGCCGACGCCCTTGATGGGTCATTTTTGAAATTACCCGAACTCACCTGGCCGCCTTTTTTACCGGCGGCCGCATGCGCCGCTGGGTCGCCGTGCCACCCCTTACCAACACCTGCACCTTTTGTCATAGCAAAACTCCTTAGTCAGTTAACGTATCACTAATACTACCGACTACGTAGCGGAGCTACAATAAGAATTTTTACTATTTTAGCCACTTTTGCCTGTTAAACGCGTGGCCAAACAACTTTTCCGATAACATTGTTCGCAGGAACATAGCCAAACTGACGGCTATCGGTGCTAAAACGCGGGTTATCGCCGAGTACATACAAAAACTCACCCTCAACCCCCGCAACCCGTTTCACATATTCTCTGTTGCTGCGGGTATATGCAATGACGTCGCTAACCTTGGCTCTGTCAGTTTTGTGTATCAAAATATACTGTCCACGCTCTAGAGTCGGGTACATACCATCGGTTTTGAGCTTCCGAAGTACAAAGTACATACTACTTTGACCTATTACGCGCTGCTGCCTCGGCAATCACAAGCGCCGTTGTAGTCGCATATTCATTAACCATATGCCCGAGTCTTTGGCCTGGCAGTGGGCTAATGAGTACAGAGTGAAGAGATGGATGAGTGGCTATATTCGGCTGACGATTAAGCCAATCGCGTATATACCGCGAAACCGCACTGTCAACAGCATTCGCAAACGTCACTTGTACACCATTCTCTGCCAACTCAAGCGCAGCCTCGGTAGTTCTTTCCCCGCTCCTCGTTAAGCCAATCATATCTCGCGGGACCATACCACGCAGCATACGTCCAATCATACCGACCGGCTCTGCGCCGAACTGGTCTTGCGTTTGGCGGAGCTGACTCTCGGGCAGACGAGTAAATAAATCTGCATTATAATCAACGAGATTGGGCGAACCAGAGTCGTATTTCTGAAACATATAATCACGAGTAAGTTTGCTGAGGCCACGCAGGACGTTCGACTCTTGGTATAGCACGGCTTCTTGGGCCGTGACATTACCCACCTTTGCCAACTTTGATGTTTTAAAGAAACTGTGAGCCATTTGGACAGTACGTACTGCACCGATCGATTGACCTGCGAATGATACCTCACTGAATGTACCCCGATAGCCATGCAGCCGATCAAACGCCGTCACTAACCCCTTTTCCATGACGCGAACAAATGCTTGTTGGTTTCCACTAGCGATCAGCTTTCTTTCGTGCGGAGAAAGTGCACCGCCTGGGATAGGGTTGAAGATGGTTAGTACTGGCTGACCATTGCCGCTTTTGACGAGCTCATCATGAATCGCCGCAGCGCGCACCAATGGGCCCCAGCTATGAGGTTTACCCTGAGATTCTTTTCGGTAAAGTTGAGCTAATGGGTTAATTTTACCAGCACCCGTCGACATATCTCCAAGAAAACGCACCATCTCATCTGGGTTACTTTTAGGAGGGCCATCAGAAAATGGCACAATATTGACAAGAATTTTTCTAGGGTTATCTGATTCAGTGGTTATAAGGCTGGCTTGAACCGTTGCAATGTCAAGACTATAAGTGAATAAAGACTCACCAAGGTCCTGGAACGATAGAGTATTTGGAGCTGTATCTCCACCATGACGATGTGAGATTTGATCACGTGGCACTAGGGTATCCCTGTTACTAGTGTCCACAAAGTATATTTCTTTCATGATTTTATTGTATCACCCTTATGCTAAACTGTCAAGTTTTTTGATATTTTATTTGGGTTGGGTGGGGAGGCGCTCTATGTGTCTGCGTATGCGGACAAGCTGGTTGCGGACTGGGCGGCCGAGATAGTTCCCAAAGCTTGCCCCGGCGGCAATAGCCAATGCAACCATGATGGCGGTCAGTAGCAGCGACGCCCCCTGGGAAATATGGTCTTTTGAGGGCTCGGTGAATTGCATCAGACCGTTATATAGGGCGAGCCCGGGCACGAGTGGCAATATGGCAGACTCGATAATCGCAATCGACGGCGATTTTGTTAGTCGAGCGATGATCGCGCCAAAAAACCCAACGGCGATCGCTGCGATGCCGTTCGCTGTCGCCTCGCCCATCGACGCTGTTACCATATACACCACCCACGCGACGCCACCTATCAACCCCGCCCAAAATATTGCAGCACGAGAAGACTGCGTGTACAGCGCCCAAGCCGCCGAAAGTAGCACCGCGCCAACGATCTGGAACACGGGGTCACCAAGCGGGATCGGATCAGAGGAAACCACCACATCACTACCCAAACCTCGCGCAATCCCAATACCGACAACGATGCCGATGACAATCCCCGCGGTCATCATAAGCGTGCGCATAAACCGAGCGCCCGCCGTCACGTAAAACTCGTCGATCGCATCCTGTGCTGTCGCCGTCAGAGTGAGCCCCGCGACCAGCATGACAACACCACCAACAACGATAAGTGTCGGACTCACCCCGATAAACGGCCGCATGCCCAGCTCGCCGAGCGTCGCTACGAGTACTGCAGTTAGCGTTATGAAAACGGCCGCAACAGCCTGCGAGAAAAATTCTGGCATGCCACGGTGGTCCATCAGCCAAAGTAACCGGTCGACCAAACAGCCAATGAAAAATGTCGTGAGAAATATTACCCATGAGTGCGTAAACAGCAAAATAACTCCTGCGCTAACCCCGGCGTTTCCGAGCATAACTAACCACCACGGATATGTCTTTGGGTGCTCAGTGCTACGAGCGAAACGCGCCTCGGCAGTTTCTAGTGGCAACCCCTTTTTGATGTCACGAGCTAGTTCCTGCATATCCTGAACGATCGTGTTGTTCGAGTAGCGTAGCTCGACCGTACGGATAAGCGTCAACGGCTCTTTGTCGAGCCCGCGGTCTTGCGATGCCATGATAGAAGTAGCATTGACGTCAAAAAAGACTTTTCGGGCGCAGTAGGTGCCCGTGATGGCACTAGCCGTTTCGACGACATCATGGGCCGAGACTCCATAGGAAAGTAGCTCTTCGGCGATACGCATCGTCAGGCGAAGCGCCCGCATATTTTGCGTTAGACTCCGGCCGATTTTTTCGACCGGTTCTATCTCACTCTCGGCGCTTTTTGCGGCTTTTCCGACGATTGTGTGCTTTATTTTTTGTAAAATGGACATCTTTATAACCTCCGCCACCATGTCACAACGATGCGCTATCTTTGACGGTGTTTAATTTGGTTTACTACGTTACCAAGTAGTATATAGATTATTGTGCCGACTGTGAACCCGTAACAGGTGGGTTGTCACGCCATTTTGCGATAGCCGCGTGGTTACCACTGAGGAGCACGCTTGGGACTTCTTGACCGCGAAAAACCTCTGGTCGTGTGTACTGTGGGTATTCTACGCTCTCGTCGTCGTCCTGGAACGACTCTATTTCCGCACTCGTCTCTCCACCGAGTACGCCAGGTAAAAGCCGTACAACACTGTCTATGATGGTCATGGCCGGTATCTCGCCGCCGGTCAGCACGTAATTGCCCATGCAAAACTGTTCGTCAACCCACCCCGTCACTCGCTCGTCGTAGCCCTCATAACGTGGACAAATGATGATCAAATCTTGCTCATTCGCCGCCAACCGCTTCGCATCCGACTGTTTATAGGTCCGTCCTCTTGGAGTCGGTAAAAGCACTTTCGCATCTGGTGAAATGGTCTTGGCGTACTCGATTGCGGCGACTAGTGGCTCGGGTTTCAGCAGCATTCCGTCCCCGCCACCATACGGCGTATCGTCGACTTGTTTGCGCGGCCCGAGGCCGTATTGACGCAGGTCGATACACGAATACTGCACAATGCCTCGGTCTGCCGCTTTCCAGAGCATGCTGCTGCCGAAAACTCCCGTAAACATCTCGGGGAAAAGGGTAATCACTTGAATTTTCATTATTTTGATTATACAACAAAATAACCCCATATTACAGGGGTTATTTATGTCACATAAAGCTCCAAATAAATTTGCTCGCAGAAAGCTTTTTATGTTTTTGTTTTATCAGTGTTAGTCTTGCTTTTAACAGAAGACTAAAATCACTCTATCACAGTGCTTATGCTTATGCAAATGTATTTTCTTGAAGCGAATTAGAGTAAAGAGTCATGAGCTAAGAGTTATGAGTGGATCCCCGCCTCCGCGATGATGACGAGCCCCAAACTAAAACCAACACCGCCGTCATTCTGAACGAAGTGAAGAATCTCCCCTAGGGGAAACGAGAGTTAAGAGGTATGAGGTATGAGTTAAGAATAGTGAATTACAGAATTATGAATGGAAACAGTACCGACTTGGTCGGTGACTTTAGGAGATCCTTCGGCTTCACCTCTGGATGACAGTGCGGGAAATGAAGGGTTTTTAAATGCATCGTCACAAAATGACATAGTTTCCACTCTTAATTCTGTAATTCTCCATTCACAATTCTATTCCTCACGAGGAAGATCCTTCGGCGTTGCCTCAGGATGACGGTGGTTGTTAGCCAGGATAAAGATACAGGATCATCGTATGTGAAAAGGCTGAGAATTGAGGCCTGGGTATATACAAAAAAGAACCGACGTGCGGTTCTTTTTTTATTGCACGAGTACGTTCCTACGACTAAATGTCGAGGTCGTCGAGGTCGGCTAGCTCGGCGCGGGTACGAGCGACTGCGTCACTCTCTTTAGCCTTGCTGGCATCGTCTTCGTCAGCTACGACGGCGTCATCTGTGGCTGCAGCGCTGACGGGCGAAGTATCATCGCTGGTTGCAGCGTGGTCATCGGCAGATGGTGCAACGGCGTCAGTTCGTCGTTCTGGACGAGGCAATGGGTTACCGTTTTCGTCTAGTCGGTCAACATCGACAATTTTGAGGTTGTAACGAGCTTCGTTTTTTGTACCGAGGGCGCGTAGCAGCGTACGGATACTCTGTGCGGTGGCGCCTCTTTTACCGATAACGCGGCCAAGGTCTTCGGCATCGACGGTTAATTCGAGCAAAACGCCCTTTTCGTCAACGGTTCTTTTTATGCTGACTGCGTCTGGGTTGCCGACTAATGACTTGACGACATACTCTACGAATTGCTGGTCTATACTGGGTGTCATAGTTTTCTCCTTACTTTATGTGACTTGCAAGACAACGGGCTGTGGCCATTACTGAACTAGTAAAAAGCGGCTGTATCAGCTGCACACCATGTCTGCCGTGTCCTTACAAACCTCATTATACCAAAAAAGGCCCGCGGTGGGGCCTTTTTTACGTCAGCGGGTGTTTATTCCTCTGTTTTTTCTACTTCTTCAGCTGTTTCAGCTGCGGGAGTTTCCTCTGCTGGAGCTTCGGGTGTCTCAGAAGCCTCTTCGGCTACTGGTTCCTCGGCAACTGGCTCTTCTTTGGGCTGGTTGCGGCGGAGTTTTTCTGGGTTACGGAGCTTACCGGTTTTTTTGTCGGCAGTCTTGACCCAAGCTGGCATCTTGATGCCCTCTTTTTTGAGGATCAAAACGACGCGGTCACTTGGCTGTGCGCCGTGACCGAGGTAGTGCTCGGCACGCTCTTTGTCGATCTTAACAGTTTTGGTATGAGGGTCGTATGTACCGACCTGAGCGACAATTTTGCCACTCGTAGGGGTCCGGCGTGAGTCTTGGACGACGACGCGGAATTGTGCATGACCTTTGCGGCCAACGCGTTGGAGACGAATAACAAGCATTCGTGCTTTTCCTTCCCTTAAAGTTTATATCTGTAAGAGTATACCAAACCCCACCCCTGTTGTCAACAGATGTGAGTTGTTACGGGCGGTTGGAGTTATTTTTACTCATTAACCTGCTCGGGTTCCGTAAGTTGTCGCCTTCTTGGTATCCTGTTTAATATAAATGCTGCGCCTATCAAACCGCCAGTGCCTGCAACAAAACCGATGATTGCTCCTCCTACCGTAGCACCAGTGATCGACAAAAATCCATTGTCCTTTGCGTCGGCCCTTAATTGTTCTATTCGTGCGGTAACTGCATCCTCGCGCGGCAAACGTATGTCAGGGACGACCCCCACAACACTTGGAAGCGATGCGCCAAACGGTGGATCCTGATTCGGGTTGTTCAGTTTCAATTGTGCTTTTGCATTTTCAATGGCTTTATCGATACCACAACTTTGCTGCGCTTCGGTGGGAATACTATCGACTAAGATAATCTTGGGTTCCGGGCCGGGCACAGTTTGGATGTAATCACGACACAGTACAAGCCCGCCGATCTTAGCCTCGCTCGATCGACGCCATTCGTCCACGCCTCTCGATCCGCCATTATAGCCAAATATACCTCCTGCAATGGTTGCTGTCAGAATAAGCCCAGGGAATAATGCTAACCAGGCCTTTTCACGTGGTCTTGCGTTCCTCCAAATATCACCCAGCGTTTCCTCGGGCTGTAGGGGAGTTAACCCTGTCTGTGGTGTCGACATCGGCAAAGGATCAATATCTGAGGTGTTATCAACCTGCGGTTCTGGCGGTCGCGCCAACGTCGGCCAAGGCCCCCTATATAGAGTGTTGTCAACCTGCGGTTCTGGCAGTGCATCACCGATCACGGTAGAAATAACCTCATTCATAATTAATATCTAAACATAGGTTGCAGCTACTGTGCAAGTTTCTTAAGGGCGGTGTGTTCGCTATAGTCGAATAATCGTAGAACATCGGTAATCACCTGTATTTCTTCAAACCCCCCTGTTGTCAAACCAAAATAACATCAAACTATTGACAAAGTATCTGTATATGTGTTATTATTAGTAAATATGGTATATGCTAATTATCCGGGATCAGAGCTGACCAAGGGTCAATGCTTCCAAAACTACCCATACACGCGAGCTCCAAGTAAAGTAGGTGCCGTTATACGATCATTTCGTATGTCTACAGACTCAATTTTAAATAACCTCAACCTACTGACCGGAGTAGAGGTATACGAAACTGATACTAAACCTCACACGACATCAGATGTGTCTGATGCGACAAACTTTATTGCGCCATCAAGTAGTGAGTCGGCTCCAGCTCCTCCCGAAGGAATCTCCAGCGTATCCCAGGATGAAAATTTACGGTTTGGGGAATGGTCAGCCAAACAGAGGCTTGAATATCTAAAGAGAACAGAAGCCATTCCTGTGACCGCCGTGATGTATGCGGCATGGTTGTATACCTATTTGAAAAGTGGCGGAAAAGTCATTCA
>CAZLLY010000022.1:10899-16607 GCA_964560755.1 uncultured Candidatus Saccharibacteria bacterium
CCACGTTATATTGAGGGTCAAAATGCACCGACAGACCAATATTATAAGCATACGGATTGGTGGATGCCGACTAAGACGACGACTATGCCAATACCCGTAGGATACGGAGCCGAGAGCATGAACCTACTGATAGTCCCCTATGTTGCAAAGGTGAGCCTGGAACCAGGTAAAGATGGGCTTGGATTAGCTAATGGACCTGAGTGGGAATACGGTCATACATCTGGGCATGTATTGAGAGAAATGGATGGTTTTACTTGGAGTGGATTAGGGTATACCGCAACAACCAATCGACCTGATGTGGTTAAAAGCTTTACCGATGCTGACAGGTATGTCCAGGCTATTGGCAATGCGGATCGTGCGTCGCGCAAAAAAATGATCGACTTAGTTTTTATGAGATAAAACCAGGAGATTAGCAGTTATTTTACTGTAGTTTCTTGAGGGCGGTCTGGGCGGCAGAGACTTGGGCGGTTTGTTTGCTGTGGCCCATGCCCTCGCCTAGTTTCTTCTCGCCGACATAGACGCCAACGGTAAAGATTTTTTCATGGTCTGGGCCGACTTCACTCAGTACGCGGTACTGAGGTGTGGGGCCGCCCTGCCCCTGCACGACTTCCTGCAAGCGAGATTTCGGGTCCATCCATGAGCCGGTCTGCAATATTTGATCAAACGTGCTCAAAATGTTCTCGGTAATGAATACTTTGCAGGCCTCGTAGCCGCGTTCTAGGTACAACGCGCCCAGTACTGCCTCGAATGCATTGGCCAGTATTTGCATGCGCGCCCGGTCGGTGCCGTGTTTCTCGCCTCGACTAAGACGCAGGAGCGACTCGAACCCCAGTCGTGCGCCCGCAGCACTGATGCTCTCGGTCCTGACTAGGCTGCTACGCCAGTTTGTCAAAATGCCTTCTGGCTCGCTGTAGTTTGTATACAAATACTCTGTTACAACCAGCTCGAGCACGGCGTCGCCCAAAAACTCGAGACGCTCGTTGTGCTCATTGGCCGATTTTTTATGCTCGTTCAAGTATGACCGATGGGTCAGTGCTGTGATGAGCAGCTGCAAATTCTTGAACTCACCGCCCAGAACATCTCGGGCGAGTTGTTGGTATTGTGTCGTGTCCATGTCAGTTTGTAGTGGGCGGTGTATAGTTTTTAGCGTTCGAACAACTACAAGCTATACACTACCAACTAGTTATGCCTTTCCTTCTCTTATTTTTTTCATGCCAACCAGCATAAGTTTGCCGATATCTTCGTAGGCGATGGCGTCGATAGCCTCGCTCGAAGGGAGCCACTGAATGTCACTCAGCCAATCTTCGGGATGTAAACGGTCGGTGTCGCCTTTGCCCTCGACCAAGTAAATATGCATGGTCATCAGGACTAATGTGCGGTTACGACGGTAGCGAAATGCGACTTTGCCGAGCCAGTGCGACATGCGCATTTCCTGCAGACCGGTTTCCTCGCGTATTTCACGCTCGGCTGTGTCTTTTGGCTCTTCGCCTTCCTCGACGTGGCCCTTGGGGATCGTCCAACGGTTTTTGGCGTCTTTTATCAGCAGTATTTCTACTGCGCCTGACGCTGCATTGTGTCGATACACCACCCCGCCAGAAGTTGTTTCCTGGACGATTTCCTGTATCGATGGTCGGCGCGACACAAAACGTCTAAACCCTTCGATAGGTTTTGTGACGACGTCACGCACACCGTCAAGAGCATTTTTGTGCAATTGAGCCTGTGGTTCTGCGGGAGTAGTCGGTGCAGTTGGTTTAGCGGCAGACTGGTCTGGCTGCTTGTGGTGTTTGCGGCGGCGTGTGCTCATGCCTGGGCTTTCTTTGGTGTTGTGGCTGCCTTTTTCGAAGGTTTTTTAGCAGTCTCTTTTGGCTTTTCCGCACTTGCTTCAATGTTTTTAAGTGCAGTCCCGAGGACGCCGTTGATAAATTTGCTTGAGTTTTCGGCGCCAAATGCCTTGGCAAGCTCGACCGCCTCGTTGATGACCACTTTTGGTGGAACATCGGTGGTAAAGCGCAGCTCATACAGACCGATCCTGAGCATAACGCGGTCCATGCGGGCGATGCTGTTGAGCGGCCATTCTGGTGCCAGAGGCTGCAGCTCGGCGTCTAGCTCGACCGTGTTTTCACTCACACCCTGCACTAATGCGTTGACAAACGTGACGTCGTCTAACGTAGACTCGTACCGTTTTATGTTCCGATCGAGTACTTCAGCCAGGTCGAACGTGTCGTCGCCTGCTTCACGGCGAAAATCCTGCTCGTACAGCGTTTGCAGAGCAACAATACGGCCCAAGTGACGATTAGATGCCATAGGTAAAACTCCGTTTAGCGTCTATGTCTATTGTGGCGTGGAAAAATGATGTCATGATTGTACTTTGCAGGCGTTGAGACGTACTCTAGCCACCTGCTTGGTTTTATTTACTGCTGATAGAGTCAGAAAGCTTGCGGCCAGCTTCGCGGCGTGTAGTAAAAGCTTTGACTGGTGATTTACCATTGACTGCTCGAGCCAACTTTACGATAAGGTGACTGCGGCGTGCGCCGGTGGCGCGTGGACTGGTACGTTTTTTAGGCTTACCCATAGATGTACGAACTCCTTCCAAAGAGTTTGGTTAATACTTTCGTTTTATTGTATCTAAGAAGTGGCAATAAATCAAGCTAACTATATCATAGTGTATTGTATTTGTTAATTATATGTTATATAATGTTATCAATATGGCCATTTTTGAGAAATTTCGTAACCGTGCTGTCAGTGCTGTTACTGCTGCAACCCTCGCAGCCGTAGCACTTACAGGCTGCAGCAGCCACCAGGAACAAGTAGCCCGCTACAATGACGAACGACCGTTTGAAGCCGACACTTACACCGTCGACCTTCATACTACGGGTAGTAACAATGGTTCAGATGCGATTTACCGCGCACTCCTATACTGCCTAGGCGTTACGCAGGAACAGTACGATGCAAACATCATTAACGACCCCTCGAGGCAAGAAAAATTCAACATGTTGAGCGATAAAATACAAAAAGATCTGGCTAACACGCCCTACAAAGATTCCGCTACTCTGCCAGAATATAGCACCTATGGGTTCACAATTCAAACCGCGAGCCTCAAAGACCCGAACGAGAAGTTTACTTTTGTCCCTTCACTTGACAACACCTTTAGTGTCGATAGACTGAGTCGACGCCCAGATGAGTACCAAACCGAGGAAGCAAAAGCCAATGAAGGCATCTTCAAGGTCAACCCCGATGGCTCATTAGAGTCAGTTGCCTGCAATTTCCCTGAAAAGTAGCGTGTTTTTCTTTATGCTTTTACGACGAAGCTGATGAGTTTTTTAGGTACGAATATAACTTTTATCACTTCGCCGTCTGCTAAATATGAAGCCACCTTGGCATCGGCACGCGCGGCCGTTTCCACCTGGGATTGATCTGCATCAGATGACAGTTTTACCTCACCGCGAATTTTGCCGTTAACTTGGACGGCGTAGGTTACTTCGTCTGAAACGCAATATTGCTCGTCAAAAATGGGCCAGCTACCCCGCTGCACCGACGTCCCGCGGCCAAGGTCGTGCCATAGCTCGTCGGCTATATGTGGCGCAAACGGTGCAACTAGTGCAACGAGACTTTCGAGGACAAACTGCCAAGCCTCGGCGTCTGCAAACCCATCTTTTGCCTTTAGCGCATACAGGTCGTTGGTGGCTTTCATCATGGTTGCGATCGCCGTGTTATATTTTTGGTCTTCGAGGTCGGCGGTAACTTTCTGGATGGCGGGGTGGATAGTGCGGAGCACGGGCATGCTTGAGGCATTGACCGTTGACCGTTGATCGTTGATCGTTACTGCGTTGTTTTCCTGGAGTGACGCCGAAGGGTCTTCGCTAGCACTCTGAATAACGGCTGGTGCTTTCTGGTCAATAAACTCCTGAGTCAAGTTCCAAATGCGGTTCAGGAAACGGTACGTCCCGGGCACACCCTGGGAATCCCAGCGAATCCATAGGTCGAGCGGGGCCGCAAACATCAGGTAGGTTCGAAGCGCGTCGGCACCATAACCCTGGGCGATGATATCAAGCGGGTCGACACCGTTGCCTTTGCTTTTGCTAAACATTGTGCCATCACTCGCCGTCACTTTGCCGTTAAAGAGGAATTTTTTGAATGGCTCGGGATTTTCGAGTAGGCCGATTTTGTGGAAGAACCGTGCGATAAACCGCACGTATATAAGGTGAGCGGTCGCGTGGTCGCCGCCGTTATAAAAATCTATCGGCATCCATTTGTTGGCGATTTTTGAGTCAAATGGTGCTGTGGCATTTTGTGGGTCGAAATAGCGCAGCTCGTACCAGCTACTGCAGATGTAGGTGTCAAGCGTGTCGGTTTCGCGCAAACTTGACTCGCCGCAAATCGGGCATGGGACGTTGAGCCAGTCGGTTGCCCGAGCGAGGGCGCTGCGGCCGTCGCCGCTCGGCTGGAAATCTTTGAGTTCTGGCAGTATGACCGGCAAGTTCTCATCGAGCACCGCACCGTGGTTTGGGCAGTTGATGATGGGGATAGGTGCGCCCCAATAGCGCTGTCGGCTGACACTCCAGTCACGTATGCGGAAATTGGTTTTTGCCTCGGCCAACCCTTTCGCGACCAAGTCGGCAACGATTTTTTCACGGGCCTCAGCGCTCGGCATGCCGTCGTACTCACCAGAGTTCATCATAGTGCCTTCTTCATGGCTACATTCGTCATCGGCCGCTTGGTTTTTCACCACCCGAATGATGGGCAGGTTGAAGGCTTCAGCAAATTCATGATCACGTTCGTCATGGGCTGGAACGGCCATGATAGCGCCGGTACCGTAACCAACTAGGACGTAGTCGGCAATCCAGATAGGGATTTTTGCGCCGTTCACTGGGTTAATGGCATATGAGCCAGTAAATACCCCGGTTTTTTCCTTATTTTCCTGGCGTTCAACTTCAGACTTTTTGGCTGTTTGATCAACATAGGCCTCGACCTCTACTCGACGGTCACTGGTTGTAATCCCAATAACAAAAGGATGTTCTGGCGCAAGTACCACAAATGTTGCACCGAAAATTGTATCTGGTCGCGTAGTAAAAACATTGATCATCCCACGGACATCGCCCGATATCACTTCATTTCTATCAAGCTCAAAATAGATCTCAGCTCCCTGAGATTTGCCGATCCAGTTAATCTGGGCAGTTTTAACTACCTCAGACCAGTTGAGATCGTAGGTCGCCTCAAGCATTTCATCAGCGTAGTCGGTGACTTTGAAAAACCACTGTTTGACTTCTTTTTTATGCACCTCGGGGTCGTCAGGCGCGTCGTGGCGCCAACACTTACCATCGATCACTTGCTCGTTGGCAAGCACTGTCTGACACTTCGTACACCACCACTGCATGCGTGCATCTTGGTAGGCCATACCGCGGCGGAACATTTCAGCAAATATCCACTGTGTCCAGCGATAGTATTCGGGTAAATGCGTGCTAATTTCCTTGCTCCAGTCATTGCTCCAACCCATGGCTTTGTACTGCGTGTGGTAGCTTGGGATGATTTTTGCCATCGACTGCTGCGGCGAAACGCCACTCTTTATGGCAAAGTTTTCAGCCGGCAAGCCAAAAGCATCCCAGCCAACCGGGTGATAGCTTTCGTAGCCCTGCTGACGTTTGAACCGCGCCATAACGTCAGAGATGGTGTAGTTCATGGCATGACCGATATGGATGCCATTGCCACTC
>CAZLLY010000023.1:0-15474 GCA_964560755.1 uncultured Candidatus Saccharibacteria bacterium
AGCTATGAAACAATAATAAACAAAAACGTGAATGCGAGACCATTTTTGATAGCATGCAGCACTATCGTCGGCCAAATACTACCCGTTCGCTCGCGCACAAAACACATGACCATCGAAATCGTAAACGTATCGATAGCCGCTATCCATAGCAGCGGTGTATTATTGCCGATCTCAAGGTGTCCTGCAGCAAAAAGCAGACTTGTCAGTATCGCAGCTGGCAAAAATGTTAGTTTTTTTCGTAGACCCGTGTATAGAAAGCCTCTGAAAATAACTTCCTCGACCAATGGCGGCAACACGACAAGTATGACGAAAGCCATCACAAGTTCGATGATGCCCTGCGGGTTATTCATGCCAAGATCTTGTTCTTGATTGAGGTCGAGTGACGGTATGGCCAGTTTCACGACCGAGACGATGATAAGATAAGCGACAAAATATACGACAAACGCCCCAATGGCTGTCGCAACATACGACCGACGAAACGTATCAAGTCCGAGCTGTTTGACCGATGCACGTCTGGAACGTAAAAACAGGTGTATCAGCGCAAAAACAGCGCCCGCACCGAGGACCGACGAGACAAAAACTCCGAACGGCGTACGAAACCATGGGTCAATCGTGCCCGACGGCATCCCGAACATCATGAGTAGTATGCCGAGAAGTATCCCGACGGCGACTTGCCCACCCAAAAATGCAACAAATACACCATAGAATACGCCTGCCAGTGGCCCCCACGGCGAGTCTTGCCATGTTTTTCCCGGCGCAGCATCTGTAGGAGTTAATTCGCCGGGCACATGTGCCGCACCTTGGCCCTTTTTGGGTTTAGAAGAATCGTTTGACATCGACAATGGTTATGATGATGATGAGCCCAATAAGCGCGATGAAACTCCAGCCGACGATAGACTCTTCCATTTTCTGCGACAAACGCTTTTCTTTGGTCAGACGACTCAGCAGCATCATGTATAGTCGACCGCCGTCGAGCGCGGGTATCGGTAACACGTTCATAATCGCGAGTGTCAAAGATATGAGCGCAATGATAGTAAGCGTATAGGTCAGGCCGAGCATACTACCGCTTTTGAGTACAAAATAGATGCCAAGCGGCCCGGAAACCTGACTACTAGCCTCTGTCTGAGCATGTTGACGTGCCGTCGAATTGCCCGTAACCGTACCGGCGATGATGCCACCCAGACCCTTGACTGCCTGCCCTAGCCCCTGGAACGTGATTTTTGTAAACTGTGCCGTCAACCCAAGTGCAACAACTGGGGCCGACCAGGTTGAGCGCTGAATAGTAAGCGGGAACGGTGCGACACCAAGATAGCCTTTAGGGTCATCTGTCTTGAGACTGGCGGCAACTGTTTTTTCGTTTAAAAGTGTTACCTTTGACGTCTTTACACTACCGGCACTGTCGTATTTGATCGTAACTGTTTGGCCAGCATGTGCTTTAGTCACTGACGAAAGGTCGGCACCTGACAGGTCTGTAGTCACACCGGCGCTATCTGTTAAGGTTAGTAGTTTATCCTGCTGTTTTAGCCCTGCCTTATCTGCAGGCGAGCCGCTCGTTACCTGCGCAACAAACGTGTTCTGGCTAACAATTTTCGTATCACTCGCCACGGTAAACTGGTTATCGATAAGCTTTGGGATACCGAACAACGAAAGTCCGAACAAAAGTAGCACCGCAACCGCGAGGTTGACCGCCACACCTGCAAGCATGATTTTCGTTTTCGCCCAGTCGCTTGCCGCGCCAAAACTTCCTTTCGTTTTGTCGCTGTCGTGTTCACCTTTGAGTTTGACAAACCCACCAAGTGGTAGTGCATTTATCGTAAAATCAAACCCGCTTTTCATTTTTTTGCGCCATAACGTCGGTGGGAAAAATATGCCGAACTCTTCGGCAACGACACCGTTACGGCGCGCTACCCAAAAATGCCCCAATTCGTGTACGACGACCAGGCTGATAAAAAGTATAAGACCAAGGATTAGAAGTAGCATACTGTCCCCACTGTTAGGCTGAAAGGCTTCAGCGACTGGTAAATGAACGCTGCGCAGTCGATCGTGCGGGCCATACTCCGTACAATTACGGTACTGTTACCCTCCAAAACGACGTTGACGCTTGCTATATTCTAACAGACATTCGTCGAGTGCGTCGACCGTAAAATCGGGCCATGGTTCCGGCCGAAAGAGTAGCTCGCTATAGGCAGCACGCCATAGCATAAAATTGCTGAGCCGCTGCTCCCCACTCGTCCGTATGACGAGGTCTATCGGTGGTAGTTCTGGACAGTCGATATATTGGCCCACGAGTTCCTCGGTAATATCCTCAGCTGGCACCCCAGCGGCTACAATTCTTTGCACTGCTTCAGCAATCTCACGGTGCCCACCGTGGTTAAGACAAAGTGCTAACGTACCTTCTGTGTTGTCTTTTGTTAGCTGTTCGGCAGCTTCGATGTCTTTAACGAGCTGAGGGGCCATACCCTTGCGGCTGCCAAGCCAAAGTACTCTGACGCCTTTTTTATGCATGTCTTTGATTTCATGCTTGACTACCCATTTGAGCAAATTCATAAGATAATCGACCTCTTCTTGATCTCGGTTCCAGTTTTCGGTCGAAAAGACATACGCAGACACGTACCTTACTCCTCGTTCGCCGGCTGCATTGATGATCGTCTTGAGTGATTCATAACCTTTTTTGTGGCCTTCAAGAGTTGGCAGTCCTTGCGCGCGCGCCCAACGACGATTACCATCGAGTATAAGACCTATATGCTGTGGAACGATTAGCTCTGACATACTACAGTGGTTAGACCTTCATTATTTCAGATTCTTTAGCTTTGGTTGCGGCCTCTATGTCGGTGCGTGCTTTTTGCATAGCATCCTCGACCAAACCTTGCATGCGCTTTGCCTCGTCCTCGCCAATGGTTTTTTCCTTTTTTGCCTCATCAAAGGCAGCCATCGCCTCGTGGCGGATGTTGCGCAGACTGATCATGGCATCTTCTTGTTTGCCGCCGAGCTGTTTAACGATCTCGCGGCGACGTTCCTCGGTCAGTGGTGGCACACTAATACGCACGATACGGCCGTCATCACTAGGGTTGAGGCCCAAGTTTGGGTTGTCTCGAATGGCACTCGCGATAGCCTGTAGGTTACTTGGGTCAAAAGGTGTTATCTGCAGTAACTGTGCCTCTGGCGCAGTCACATTTGCAACGTGCATGAGTGGGGTTGGTGCGCCGTACACCTCGACCATTACGCTGTCTAACATCCCTGCACTGGCACGGCCAGTTCGCAGCGTTTTGAGCTGTTCATGATAATGTTCTAGGCCTTGCATAAATTTCTGTTTCGCCTGGTCAACAACTGCTTGTGGGTTCATTTGTTCCTCCAAATACTTGTGAGTTTTAGTATACAGTAAAACTTCCGATCTTTAAGGTAATTCATCGTTCCATCTAAAAGCTTCGCTACACAGTTATAATAAACCGAGGCTAGTAGCTCTAACTCGATCGCCTATGTCTGTGCTAATAATCAACCCACCGATCGTTGTTTCGTCCCTAGGCGCTAAACGTGTAAACGGAGTTGATGGTCGCTGATTTTCGGCGTCTGGTGGATATATGACATTTCGTTCCTGCGGTGGTTCTACGTTTTCCGGAGTCACAACTATGCTTGTTTTTGTTACTGTCCCCGTTCTATCATCTCTCTCATCTGCCACCAAAGATATGTCGACAATCAGACCTTGCTCGGCCAGTAAAACGCCTGCCATGACAAGTACCGTCGATTTGTCACAGTCATCAACGTATTTACCCAGGTCAACGTTCCATTTTTTTCCACCAAGTACTATAGGAAGTAAGCCTTTGAATTGTTCTGGCGGAACGTCTCCCTGTCTCAGGACATCTTTGAGCCCACCAGCAATTGCGGTCGCATGCTCATCTGTCGTATAACCTTTTTCCTGAGTATTTCTAGGTTTTCTGCGAAACATTCTGTCTTTTCCTTCCGTACCCTTTTGGTGGGTAGCATTGTATTGTATCACATTTGCACTTATTTTGCAATTTTACTAAAAAATACGCCTATTTAGAGAGCTAGGCCTCTACTAGCTCTCGGGCTGCGATGCAGCTATATAGATAGGCTCACCTGGTTTCTGGGCATACGTCCAAGCCTGTCGTCTTTTCCACGGACAACCGTATCGATCTGTGCGATTAGACGACTATATCTTTTGGGCTTCTCTTGCCGAATCGTCGCGGTCAAACCGACCACCGGGGCTATCATAATTTTTGCAGTCAGGTCTTTTCCTCCCCGTTTTTGAGGCTCAGAAGCCCCTTCCAATAACACCCAGAAACCTGCTGTATTTGCGAGATAGCCTCCTATTTCGTGCAACCGAGACTCTAGCATATCTTTTTCGGTCGCACTGGATGAATTTCGAAGCAGCTCTAGCGCTTTTGTAGCCCGCTCTGTTTCACGGTCTGTTTTGAGAAATGGGGGAAGCTCCGCTAGAACATTCAGGGCTTTCCCGAACCGAGTGAATATATCGATTCCATCAATCTGAAGATTGCCATGGTAAAGCGCCGAAGCAACACCGATTCGTGTGTGCCTTTCTTCGTTAGTGTGTATTCTATCAGCATTTGCATATACAAGGTATGGGAATAGGTGAGATAACTTACTGCCATCTACGCCAAAAATAGACACCAGCTTATATTGTCCATACTCCCACTCACCTTGACTTATTTCAGCCTGTGCTGGGTTGAACATTGGTAATTCCGATGCCGAGTAGAGACCTTCACCTGTTATAAACTCATATCCTTTTGCCATTTTTTCGGCTCCTTACGCTATATGTCTGCATTCTACGAACTCGTGGGGGCAAACGCAAGCATATGCTATATAAAAAGTAGAGGCCACGCGGCCCCTACTTTCTTAAGTCATGTTGGCGGGGTGTTATGCAACTTCGCCGAGGGCGATGCGGTTAAAACGTCGTACCACGATGTTCTCGCCGAGACGTGCGTTGTGCTCTTTGACAAAGTCACCAACGGTTTGGTCAGGGTTTTTGATGAACGGTTGTTCCATGAGGCACAGTTCTGCAAAATATTTGCTCAACTGACCTTCGACGATCTGCTCTCGCATGTTTTCTGGCTTGCTCTGCAGTGCATCACTTGCAAGCAGCTCTTGCTTTTTGGCCTCGCGGTCTTCAGCCGAAATGTCCTCGGCACTAACATACTGCGGGCTGCTGGCTGCAATGTGCATGGCCACATCTTTGACGAGGTCTGTAAAAATCTCGTTGCGGGCAACAAAGTCTGTCTCGCAGTTGACTTCCACGATAACGCCGATACGGCCATCGTGGTTATAGGTGCCGACGATGCCCTGTCGAGCTTCGCGTTCACCGCGTTTTTCGGCCTTTGTCATACCTTTTTTGCGCATTTCCTTGAGCGCAGCATCAAAATCACCGTTTGATGCGTCGAGCGCCTTTTTTGCGTCGGTCATGCCCACGCCGGTGAGTTCGCGTAGTCTTTTGATGTCTTCGATTGAAATAGCCATTGTCGTTCCTCCATCGATCATTGATGCTTTGGTCGTTGATCGTTACTTTATCTTTAGCCCCTTCGACCTTTGATCAATGTTTAAAGATCAAAGATCGCTTGTATCGTGTATTATTCTTTGTCAGCTGTTTTTTCTGGTGCTTTTGCTTTCGCGCGGCCAGTTTCGACGGCTTCTTTCATGTAGTCAGCCATGAGCTGCAATGTTTTGATGGCGTCGTCGTTAGCGGGGATAGGATACTGTACGGTCGTAGGGTTCGAGTTACTGTCGCACAAACCGACAACAGGCAGTTTGAGCTTGGTCGCTTCGCGTACAGCGTTGACGTCGTCAACGATGCCAAAGACAACAACAGCACCAGGTCGAGCGTGCAGCTCTTTGATGCCGCCGTATAGGACATTTAGGTGGTCGATTTCCTCTTGGAAACGCTGTATTTCGAGCTTGTTGTATTTGTTTGCAAGCTCGCCATTTGCCATCTTGGTTTCGAGGTCAACCAGTCGTTTGATCTGCGCGCCAACCGTGTTCCAGTTGGTCAACATACCACCCAACCAACGCTCGGTAACATATGGTTGTCCGAGTTCAACAGCGAGGTTTTTGACGATGTCCTGTGCCTGGCTTTTTGTACCAACGAATAAAATTTGCTTGCCCTTGCTCGCTGTTTCAGTCAAAAAGCTGAGTGCAACATCGAGTTTAGCAGCTGTTTTTGTCAGGTCAATAATATGGCTACCGCCACGTTTGCTGTGGATGTATGGGGCCATTTTAGGGTGCCAACGCTCGGTTTTGTGGCCGAAATGCGCGCCAGCTTCTAGTAGTTTTTTTAGATCGATATCTGCCATTGCAGAAGTCCTTTCTTGAAAAGATCTTAGGCTAGCCTACTGACCAAAACGGTCGCATAGATTAGTGCCCGCAAATCCTTTCACACCGGTCGGGGTACCCTAGGCAGCCTACACGGCGTACTTTGGGAGGATTCTTCCCCGCACCTACTTAAATTATTACCTGTTTATAATACTGTATTGTGCCAATAATTTCAACCCTTCGTCCTAACCGACATCTTCTTGAGTTTTCTTACTTCTTTATGTGCCAGCGGCAGATTGAATGAGCTCAGCTGAGGTAATAGCTTCATCGCAGAAAGCACCCCTACAATATCGTGACCCGGATATGCTTTCTCAAGAGAGGTACGCAATTGGTTTATTGACGAATTAACGTCTACACTTGCCGGCGTTATTTCATCACCCCATATACTCGGCAAATACGGCTCGCTTTGGCTTTGGTATATATCACCTTCGAACATGGTCTGCACGAATAGTCGAGGACTAATGCCTGCCATTTCGCATACTGACTTCAAAACATACCGTTCAGCCTGATACGACTGAGACTGTAGAACACGGACACGATCGATATCCCCACCCAGAAGCGCATTTTTGAAATGCTCAGTAGTGGCCTCATTGAGGCTTTGAGCCATCATGGTCGAAAATTCAAAAAGTCTTTCTACTCCATATGTTGTTGCCGGATTACGATCTTCGTCACTATGCATATAAGGTCCTCTGGGAGCGCTGCAACCAGTCAAGATATGTGTCATTTCATGAGTGAATGTAGCTTCAATGCCCTTGGCATTTCTCTGATTCGCATTTTCTCTTACGACTATATATGGATCTTTTGTTTGTACTCGTGCTTAGGCAGTGGCTCCACCAACATACCTATCAAATAGTGCGTCCAGACCAAGCCCATCATCCATAAGCACTGGAACGGTGCGTATATAGTGCTGCCGTTGTTCAGTGAGCGTACCTTGCGGCAGCCACCCCTTGTCAATCGCCTCTTGAAAACGTTGCAAATAGCGCCGCCTCATCGGCGCAATGGTTTCTTGCTCAAATTTTGCCTGTTTTTTCGCCACTCGATTTGCACGCCATTCAAAGAGGTTGAGGAGAGTTTCGTCAGTGACCCGAGGCGCACCTTTGTCATCTTGAGATTTAAGGAACGCCAGTCGGTCTTTAGGTGTCAAGTCCTGTCCACCCGTCAGATCTTTGAGGAGAGTGGGCATTTCGAACTCAGTGAATAATTTCGTAACTATTTTTTTATCTATAGTGGGGTCAAGTCCTCCTAAGTGATCACGGGCTTGTTTGATTGCATTTTCAAGCTGCAAACGTTCTGCATCTTCTCCCGCACGATTGCCAGTGATTGCATGTTCTGTCATGCTAACACGTGCCGCAACCGCCGCCTGCCCGAGCAAATTTTGAGACATTTGCGGTAACCAACCCTCATGCTGGCTCATACGACCACCTTGAGCATCTGTATGCAAGCTTTGCCCGATGTCAGCCGACGCCAACCCTAACTGCTGCCACGCAGCAGGATTAGTCCCGTCCACGTCGATGTCATACACTGGAGTTTCTCGATTTTGGAGTGCCATATTTATTTTACTTTCTGTTATGAACACTATACTCTTCCGGAGGCGATCGTTCAATAAGAATTGACTTTTCGGTAACAGAGGTGGTACAATGGACGCTAACTGCATGGGATACGCTGACTGCGAGTCGCTCGTCGCTAACCAGCCGCCACGCATACAACTATCACCTACCGAGCAAGAGGAATATAACCTAATGAAAAAAGATATCCACCCAAAAAACTACCGCTTGGTCGTTTTCCAGGATCTCAACAACAACGAAACATATCTCACGAAGTCTACCGTGGCTACTGACGATGTCATCACGCTCGAAGGCGTAGAATACCCACTCGTTAAAGTCCACATCACTGGCTCGAGCCATCCTTTCTACACTGGCGAAGAGCGCGTACTTGACATCGAAGGTCGCGTCGACAAATTCAAAGCCCGCGCTGCTGCCGCCGAAAAAGCCAAAGCCGCTCGTATGGCTGCCGCCAAAAAGGCCTCAACTCGTGCTGCCGCCAAGGCCGATGCCGAGACACAAGCCGAAAATACTGCAGAGTAGCTACCGCATCATTAACCACCGTTTGCCTGCGCATTCTGGTGGTTTTTGTTTATACTACCTAGTGTAAGGACAACAACCGTGGAAGAAAAAGAGAACCAATTACGCATAGAACTAGCCGAGCTCAAGCAAAAACTTGACGATCCGAATATATACAGCGACCCGTCATACCCCAAACTCGCCAAACGCCAGGCCAAGCTTGAGTCTATCGTCGGTCTTTTTGACAAACAACGCTCACTCGAACAGCAAATTGCCGAGGCAGAGGTTATGGCAAAAGACGCAGATGCAGACATCGCCGAAATGGCCCAGGCCGAGCTCGTGCATCTTCGGGACGACCTCAGCCCCATCCCAGATGCCCTGGCCGAAGCCCTAACACCCAAAGACCCCAACGATGACAAAGACATCATCATTGAAATCCGTGCTGGTGCCGGCGGCGACGAAGCAAGTCTTTTTGCGGCCGAGCTGTACCGCATGTATGTCAGATGGGGTGAAATAAAGGGCTACAAAACAGAGCTGGTCAGTGAGAGTCCAAGTGAAGTTGGCGGTTTTAAAGAAATAATTTTTGCCATGCGCGGCGACGACATGTACAAACAGCTCAAGTTCGAGGCGGGAGTGCACCGCGTGCAACGTGTGCCCGCAACAGAAAGTCAGGGGCGCATCCACACCTCGACCGTTACCGTCGCCATTTTGCCCGAGGCCGAGGAAACCGACATCGAAATCAACCCCAATGACCTACGCATCGACGTGTTCCGCAGTGGCGGCCACGGCGGCCAGAGCGTCAACACCACCGACTCTGCCGTTCGCATCACCCACCTCCCCACCGGCATCGTTGTCGCCAACCAAGACGAGAAATCTCAGATAAAAAACAAGGCCAAGGCCCTCGGTGTACTTCGCTCTCGCCTACTAGCCATCAAAATCGAAGAGGAACAAAAACAGCTAAGTGATGCGCGCAAAAAACTCATCGGCAGCGGCGACCGCAGCGAAAAAATCCGCACTTATAACTTCCCACAGGACCGTATCACCGACCACCGTATCGGCTTTTCACGGTCAAACATCCCTGGTGCACTAGCCGGCAACATCGATGATCTCGTCGAAAACCTCGCCGCCTACGAACGCGAACTCATCAGCGACGGTAAGTAAACACCAACTGCCTAGCATTCAAACCGTACGAGCTGCAACCCAGATCGAGAAAGTTTATTCCTGTTCTTGCGTGGGCTGTTCAGCTTGTCCAGCTTTTCTCGCATCTAGTGCTCGCCAGAACTCAGTCAAATCTCCCTGTGGAGCGACGGTAAACTGTATCAACGCTCCGCCAGCATCAACGATTTTTCGAGCAGTATCCGCATATGCAACACCATCAGGATGCTCAAATAGCGGTAAGTGTGGATTCCGCGCATTTAAATAATCTGCGTACTCTTTATGTGCCGTCGCGGCAGCATCAGGGGCAGTATATTTATCTGCCTTTATGCCTAATCCACCCGCAACCTCCATCATTAGAGCGGCCTCACCCGCAGTATTAGAAAAATGATTATACTGCCGAGGCTCATCATGAATAAAGTCTATCCCAGTAAACAGAGGCTCGTACTCAGGATATGGCATCCTCTTCGTGTCGTCTAACCGAAAAGGATCATCAAGGCATTCGTTCCGCTTCTTTTCAAAATCTGGATTAATTTTTAAATAATCTTTTTTTGAGGTTGGTGGGGTAACTAGTCCTTCGTCATATTTTTCAGGTACTCTTAACGACCTTTTCTCATCCCCATCGTGGTTATCATGCATATCGAGATCAGGCACTCCTGGATTTCGATTAAGCCAGACCTTGAGTTCAAATCTATCTTCAATTGGTAGTGCATTTGTTGGTGGTAGAAGCCATTCTGGTAAGCTTGGTGGAATAACTGGTTCTTGGGGTGATTCGGGTGATTTGAGTGAATGATAGTTTGTCATGAGCGGTATAATACTCTCTCTCTCATGGGATTTGTCAAGTGTTTCATCATGTTTTCTGTATAATTGCAAACTTCGTGGTATGATGATAGCTATGAATATACTTGTTACGGGGCGAAGTGGTAGTGGCAAATCGACGGTTTGCCTCGAGCTAGTGAAGTTGCACGCCCCCGCATTCGACGCCGACCGTGTCGAGGGGCTAGCGGGCTGGGTCGACGTACGCACAGGAGAACCCACTAGCGTAGACTATACAAAAATCATCGATAAACGCACCGTCGGTTGGTTTTGGGATAGGCCCGTTTTAGAAAACTTTTTAGCCGAGCGTGATACTACTGTCCTGTGCGGCAGTGCCGATAACCAACCTGATTTTTATGAGCTGTTTGGCAAAGTAATATTTCTAGCCGTCCCTGCAGACGTCCAGGCAGAACGCATTATGTCTCGGGCCGAGCATGACTACGGGCAGGCGCCTGGCATGGTCGAGCAGATAGTACGCGAGCAAGCAGATGTGCTCGGAAAATTACGCGAATACGGTGCAACAATACTAAACGCAAACAGGCCGCCTGGTGCGATTGCTCGTGATATTTTAAGGCACATGCTATGACCATACAGGACTGGCTGGCACAGGCAGAGGCAACCTTAGCGGGCGCGGGGATACCTACTGCACGGCTCGACAGTTTAGTGCTGATCGCCGATGAGCTAGGAGTGGACAAAAGTAGGATACTTGCCTACCCAGAGCAAATTTTACAGAGGTCAGAATTGGAAAATTTGAGTACAAAAATTACTCAAAGAGCAAACCATGTGCCCCTCGCCTACCTGCGAGGTCGGGCTGAATTTTACGGCCGGGAGTTCGCTGTGAACGAGCATGTTTTGGTACCCCGCCCCGAAAGCGAGAGCATCGTTGAGCTCGCAAAGGCGCTCGTTTTAAGCGATAAAAAAGCTACGATTATAGACATTGGTACAGGCTCGGGCTGTTTGGCAATAACTGCAAAACTTGAGCTCCCGCAGGCAAATGTCATCGCCACGGACGTTGATAAAAACTGTCTGGACACCGCATGGGCAAACGCTAAAAAGCATGGTGCTGAAATACATTTTGTGCAAGGCAGCTTGCTGGAGCCGATCGAACAATCGCTTATCGCTACAGATCAGCTACTAATCCTGGCGAACCTACCCTACGTGCCCGAAAGCTTCCCTGTAAATGACGCCGCCAAACACGAACCAGCCTTGGCACTGTTTAGTGGAATAGATGGATTTGACCACTACCGACAGCTTTTCGCACAGGCAGGTACCCTGCCCCAGTCGCCAACAATTATTACCGAGGCACTTGTCGACCAGCATGAAAAGCTCGCTCAGCTTGCCGCTAGCCACGGATACAACCTCGTCAAAACCGACGGTTTAGCCCAAATGTTTCAGAAAACTTCGTACGAAAAGAACTAAAGAATCATGAATTACAGAATTAAAGAATGGAAACTGCACCGACTTCGTCGGTCGTTATGACTGGATCTCCGCGTTCGCAGAGATGACGAATGCTCTCGGGTTTTATATTTCACCACTGGCATTCTGAACGAAGTGAAGAATCTCCCCTACAACAATATGTATTAGAAGATCCTTCACTTCGTTCAGGATGACAACACAATAAAGCAAGCGTGCGTTTGTTTATAGTCACGGTAGTGACATAGTTCCCACTCTTAACTCATATCTCTTGACTCTTGTTCCCCACAGGGAGATCCTTCGGCTACGCCTCAGGATGACAGTGCGGGACATGCCACTTGACTCTAACCTAGCAAAGGCTTTTATTTCTCCACCCTAGACAACTATGTTGCTGCCATGCAGCCAGTGGAAATACACTAGTGCAACCCAGATAATAAAGACCGTTGCAGCACCAATAAAGACAATCTGTCTCCTGACCATCGAGGACAACCTATCGAAGTGGTCAAGATAGTACAGCGTACCGATGACGATAGCCATAGAGCAAAGGAGTAGTGTTGGCTGAGCGATTATCCAGTAAAAAATAAGCCAGTGCCCTAAAATCCAGGCTATCGCTGCGCCAAAGTATGCCCATAGATATGACAACAGTAGCGTGTGTGGCTCGTCAAAACTATAGAAAAAGTGATAGGCGGCAAAAAAGCAGATAAACCCAACGCTAGCGACCAACACCGCAAGGTTTGCCCTGGGCCAGAGTGCAAAAAGCGCCATTAGCCCCATCGCGTACCCAAGTAGCGCCTGCATCGATACCCATAAAACACCATGCCGAGGTTTGATAACTATCAGCCAGACCGCCCATGCTGCGGCGAAAGCGAGTCGGTACCAATCGTTTGGTGAAAGAGACATAAAACCAAGTATCGACAGGCCAAATATAATGTCGATGGCGTTGGTGCGAATATTGGCAAGCCAAAACCGTGGTCGAACGGCAAACATGCGCCATTTACTTATCAATATCAGTGCGATGGCAGGCCAAACAAACGCGCCTTTTACCAACACCAAGACAAGCAAGGGTAGTAGCAAATTGAGTACGATGTAAATAACGTGTGAAAAACCACGGCTAGGCTTTATTTTCTGGAGGAACTCTCTCATTTCCCTACTAGTATAACAAACTGTGTGCCACTCGGCACAATAAGTCCGGATGCAAGTGTCGTCCGAGCGGTCGTGCCATAGCGTTTTTCGAGATAATTGCGCGTGTATGGTGCTTTACCGCCCGTTAAGTCAAAAACCTGCGTCTTTGGCCCCGCTAACACTGACGTTCCGGCCGATACAACATTGTATCCGAACCCACTCAGCGTCACTTTTGTTGCATCTGCACGCTCCTGTGTGTCTGCTGCAACGTAGACAGTGGCGTTTTCATCAGCCAAATACCCATCCCGGAGCATTGAGTGCACATATGTTTGGATGTCAGAGTAATTGTCTATGCCGAGTTTTGGCCGAACAATAGACGCTGTACCCGCAACATCAGTTGTAACAAATGAGTGCGGTGCCGTTACGAGATCGAGTGACTGTATATCGGCATCTTTGACATCTTTGACGATGTCGTAGAGTCGAAGTGCCGCCTGAGTGCTTAGATCTGAGTACACATTGTCGCCAAATGCACTCGCCAGGCCATCAAGTTTTATCGGGTTGCTAAACGTGCCCAGTGTGAGGACTTTTTGTTTTAGTGCCAAGATCAACTTTCGCTGTCGCTCTGACCGATCAAAATCAGAGGTACTGTGTCTAGAACGGGCATAAAGCAACGCTTCCTTGCCATCCATGTGCTGCTGCCCGGCAGGGACCAACGTTGCGTTATTTCTGTTTTCCCAGGCCATGCTTGCATCGACCAATGGTTTATCGACATCGACCGTTACGCCGTCAACCGTGTCTATTGCCTGACTAAATGCCTGGAAATTCACAATCGCGTGATAGTCGATATCTACGCCCAGAACTTGGCCAACCACCGTATCGACACTGTCTAGCCCGGCGGCTACTGCCTGTTTATCCGTACTGCGTAGGTCAACTTTACCGAGATAGTTATATTTACCGGCACTGTACGCAGCATTTATTTTTTGATACGCCCCGTAATATTTGACGGGCATTTTAACCCAGAGATCGCGCGGAATGCTAAGGAGCGCAACTTTATTATTGACGGGGTCAACACTCGCCAGTATCATCGTGTCGGTCAAGTCGCCGCCGTCATGACCCTGCCCACCTATACCGAGTAATAAAATGTTTACTCTGCCGTCTCCCTCGCCATTTAAAAGGGTCGGAGATACCTCGTCAGCAGATAGCGCCGCAACCGTCGTTGTCCCACTCAACACCTTCCCCGTCGCTGCAAAACCTCTCCACGTCAAAAAACCACCAACCAGTACTGTTGCCACGAAAGACCCGGCTGCAACTCTTACTACTACCTTGCGCACCTTACTGAATTTGCCTTTGACGAGTTTGGCTTTTTTCGGGGCGCAGTAAGCCGACAATGGGAAGTCCGATGGTTTGGATATTTGGCCTACTTCATGTGCGTCTTCTAGTGGCGGTCGTGCATGTTTAGATTGTACGGTAGGTCGCGCTGGCGCGGACTGAGACTGCGTAACATTAGCGGCGCTACGGGAGGGTAGTTTTTTTGCTGTCATGCTGCGCACGTACTTTGTGCGGTTGAAATCTTTGGATAACTGAGGTGCCGAGGCCAAGCCATCTATACTGGTTGGCTCGTGGGCACGCTGCGAATAGTCTATTTTGTATCTGTTTGTTCTCATAACATCGTAGTAGGTACTAGTATACCCGCTGCACGCAGTAGGTGTAAACCACTTATCCACACTAGTCATCCCGCTCGGTTAAGATGGTAGCGTTTTGACGACTTTTCGCGTATAGTGATGACCGTGAATGAAGAAAATACCCCTCTTGCACAACCACCAGACGGTGACCCTATCGTGCGTCCTGCCGAAGGTCTACCCCAGGAAGAGCCGAAAGTCATCGAGCTGACGGCGCAGTTCGGAAACAACAAAGCCGTGTATGAGACACCTAAGGACAGAGTTGTCAAAACAGCATTTTTTGCCTCGTTTATGAATACGCTCGCCTCAATATTTATTCTATTGATGGCGCCTGTCATCGCCCTACTCCTGACCTTGTTTGTTTTTCAGTCATATCAAGTCGATGGCCCGAGTATGGAAACGACTTTGCAGAACGACGACCGACTTATTGTCTGGAAACTACCCCGTACGTGGTCCAGAATAACGCAGCACCAATATGTTCCGAACAGAGGTGATATCATCATATTTAGCGAGCCAGGCCTAGGAAACTACAATGAGCCCGACGGTAGCAAACAGCTTATCAAACGCGTTGTTGCACTCCCCGGTGAAAAGGTTGTGGTCAAAGACGGTGTATTGACCGTATATAATGCCGCCCACCCGGATGGTTTTCAGCCAGATGCCACGCTTCCCTACGGTGCAAACGGCCATATCCCCCGTACCGATAACGACGGCGAGTGGGTAGTCGGGGCCGACCAAATATTTGTGTGTGGTGATAACAGACCTAACTCCATGGACAGCCGTATATTTGGGCCAATCGACACCAATCAAGTCGTCGGCAAGCTCGTTGCCCGCATACTTCCCCTCAGTAAAGCCGAGCGATTCTAGCTAGTAGTTTTATGCTCTTTGAGCTA
>CAZLLY010000024.1:0-4567 GCA_964560755.1 uncultured Candidatus Saccharibacteria bacterium
GTGTCGAAAGAGCGTTTAGCACGGCTTGCATTGCATCGCGTTTTGAATCTTGATACGTAGCAATCGGATACGAAAATTCCTTCTTAAGATTCATCTGTCCGCCGACAACTGCATTGATGCCGCCAACTTCATTGAAAATATTGTACTCACCCGCTCGCTCTAACCTGGTAGAGGGGTAAGCGCTCGTCAATGCCTGTTCGATAGAGCTAATCATATCTATCGGCGCGAGTGCGTATAAGTGCACAAATCCCTTGGAGCCCACTATCTCAAAACCAAAGTGACGCTGACCGCTGTATCTGTTTTTGAAACTGTGCTCAAGCGTACTTGCGATAATGTTATATATTATCTGCGCCTTTGAGATACTTTCATCAGTAATATCTCGAGCGTCCCGCCCGTTACCATCGATGTCATCACTTGCGGGGGGTAAGTGTATCAGCAGCGGAACCAGCTCAAGCCCGCGCTCATATTTCTGGCGCTCATGCATTGTTCGCTGGATACTTGGCAGTTCTGGCATTAGCTCATCCTTCTCATTGCGTAATATCAATCCCAAACTGCTCTTTTATATACGTGGCCTTTATGTCTATTATCGCCTGCATCCGTGCCGCAGGGTTCTTCGAGGTTTGAGCAACTACCGCTGCGACTGCAGCGCTTGCACGACCCAGCGCATCTGCAGGTGTAGAAGCTGCACCCGCAGGAACACTCTGAGGAGATTGCGGTGTAGTCTGATTTACTGGCTCGCCAGCAGGCGTTGGTAGTGGTTGCGCATTTTCCATAGCATATATAGTATACAGCAGTTCTAGATGTCAGGGGGATAATTTTCGGCAAATAGTACGAAGAATCATTGTTTTGACGCCGGTTTGTTGCGATGGATGAAGAAATACCCGACCACCACTAGTAACAGCACCGCAATAACATCCCGTACGGTTAATTGTCCGATAGATTGGAGCGACACGATAACGACCGAACAAATCGCAACGACTGTTGGCAGCCATTGCTCAACCTTCGACGCTGTATTTCGCTGGAAAATAGCCCGAAGCGTGCTACTTACGGCCACGTACAAAACGATAAATGGTGCTATTAAAAATACCATTGGTAGTTTGGTCGGATCAGTTCCAACCAATAACAACGCCAATAAAAGCCATGCGACGACTGCTTTTATACTTGTGTTGTTTTCTGTTTTCATAAAAATACGCTCAGTCAATACTCGTGAGCGTTCGTTTTGGTATTTAAGTGTTCATAATATGGAGCCAATGGCGGTAAATCCGCTCAAAATAATATATTGAATAGCGCTTACCGCCTATTGGCTGTGACTGACCGCTCTTGCTACTTTTAGGGTAGCTCGAGCGTTATTTTGTAAGTTTTTGTTTTGGCTTACTGACACCATAGTACTACAGTATCCCACCTCTGTCAATATAGGGGTGAGCACCTTGCTAAAAATACGCAGTAAAATATCATTCTGCTCGATAGCAAAAAAGTATCAAACACAACGTTTTTTATATTGACATAAGCAGTTAGTCCGCAGTATGATACTAAAAGCACTGAATAAAAAAAGTGCTCAAAAATAAAAAGCCCTAAAACGACGATCTCTCGCAAGTCGTCGTTTTACAAAAAAGGCTTTTTTATCAAAGAAAAATATAAGAACAACTCCATGCCTACTCATGGGGTTGTTTTATTTTATGTGCGCTGTACAATCAAACCTATCTATGAAAACGAAGCGTAGCATAAGAAGTTTGGTAGAAACCGGCCAACTAGGTCTAGTCGTGGATATTGAATGCCAGATGGCAAACAACCTGCCGGGTATCACTATCGTCGGATACGCCAACAAAGCTGTCGATGAGGCAAAAGAACGCATACGCAGCGCCTTTGATTCGTCGAATATCACCCTCCCCCGAAAGCGGATAGTTATAAACCTTGCTCCAGCTGATATCCCCAAAGATAGTACCGGGTTTGACCTCGCGATCGCCGCAGCCATCCTGGTAGCCACTGACAAATGCCAAGAGGTTCCGGAAAATGCCGCAATCATGGGAGAACTTGGGCTCGACGGTACTGTTCGCCCCATCCGTGGCATTATCGGAAAGTTGCTGGTGGGCAAACGACACAATATCAGTACCTTTTTCATCCCGGTTGATAATGTCGACCAGGCCCGTCTAGTGCCCGACGTTCGTATCGTGCCCGTACCGTCACTTCATGACCTATTCAGCTATTTCAACGGCCTCTCAGAGCCTACGATCATTGATACCAATGCATTAGAGGTAACAAATGATGTAAAGATCGACGCTGAGCGGGTTGGCATAGAGGACGTCATCGGTCAGGAGCTCGGAAAGCGTGCCGTCGAGATCAGCGCAGCAGGCGGACACAATGTACTGCTCGGTGGGCCTCCAGGAACGGGCAAAAGCATGCTCGCACGCACCCTTCCCGACTTGCTACCTCCTATGAGCCGCGATGAAATGCTCGAAGTCACTCATTTGCATAGCCTAGCGAGCAATGATTTTAACCGCATCGTTACAGATAGGCCATTTCGTTCCCCGCACCACAGCGCAAGTAACGTCGCAATCGTCGGTGGCGGAGCGTCAATCAAACCCGGTGAAATGAGCTTAAGCCACCGTGGAGTCCTTTTGTTCGACGAGCTCCCAGAGTTCGACCGAGTAACCGTCGAAGCCCTAAGACAACCTCTTGAGACTAGGCAGGTCAGTATATCTCGGGCGAAAGAAAGCGCCGATTACCCTGCCCATTTCATATTCGTCGGTACGGCCAACCCCTGTCCTTGCGGATACTACGGTACAAAAAAGCAATGCCGCTGTATGCCACACCAAATACTCAAATATCGACGCAAACTCTCTGGACCAATCCTAGATCGTATCGACCTATACGTAGACGTCCACGAAATAGACAATAGCCGTCTGCTAAGCGAATCACCTTCGACCGAATACACAACCGCAAGCGTTAGTGAACGTATCGCCAGAGCTCGGGAGTTGCAACACAAACGGTTCGGCTCACCAAAGTTAAATGCCGATATGACCAACCGCGACATAAAATCAAAAGCCGCTCTTTCTGGGTCGGCCAAAACTATGCTCGATGCGGCAGCTGAGAAGTTTGGACTGAGCGCACGCGCCTACATGCGAACCGTCAAGGTCTCGCGGACAATTGCCGACCTCGACGCAAGCGAGTCGATTGAGCCAAAACATGTCGCAGAAGCCCTACAGTACCGCCCGCACCAGTTTCACGACGCATAGTCAGTGCTGCTTTATTGCTACGGCTTCCCTATTAGTCGACTGAACCCCCGAGCCGCGATTCCTTGACCTCTGTTTTGCAATCTGTTACACTGTCATAGCTTAATAACATTAGGTTAAGGAGAAGCGATATAGCAACGATGACGCGCCTGAATGGACAAATTCGGGCACCGCAGCTTCGGGTCATTGACCCAGATGGTAACCAGCTTGGCGTGATGAGCCGCAGTGAAGCACTGCAGGCAGCACAAGACCTGGAGCTTGATCTTATTGAGATCTCGCCAAATGCCGATCCACCAGTCTGTAAAATCGCCGACTGGGGCAAATTTAACTATCAAAAAACGAAGCAAGCGCAGAAAAATCGCAAAACAGCCAAGAGCCTCGAAATGAAACAGATGCGTTTCGGTCTCAAGATTGGCGAACATGACCTAGCAGTCAAGATGAAGAAAGTCACTGGCTTTCTTGATACTGGCCACAAGGTCAAGATCACCCTGTTTTTCCGCGGGCGAGAACTTGCCCACAAAGACATCGGTTTTGATCTGGCGAAAAAAGTCATCGACAGCTTAGGCGACAGTATCGCCGTCGACCAACAGCCGCAACTTAACGGCAAACAACTTTCCTTTGTTATACGCAACACAAACCCTCCAAAACAGCTTGAAAAAGAAGTTGCAGCCGAGGGAGAGTCGTCTACAGACAAAGACGGCAAAACCATTCATTCGTTTTAATAATTTTTAAATAAGGTAGGAGAATAGCATGCCTAAGTTAAAGACCCACAGCGGCACAAAAGACCGCGTGCGAGTCACCAAGAACGGTCGTGTTCGCACCCGTCACTCACATGCATCCCACTTCTTGCAAAAGAAGTCGGGGGCGCGTAAGCGCAAGCTCGCCGGCCTCGAGACCCTCGGTGCCACCAATAGTAAAATGATCCGAAAGAAGTTGGGGGTCTAGTATGAGAGTCAAACGAGGAGTCACTACCCGCGCCAAGCACAACAAAATCCGCTCGGCCGCAAAGGGCTTTAGCCATCCAAACCGTATCAGCATTAAACGCGCCAAGCAGGCTACCACTCGTGCCCTGCAGTTCGCATACCGCGATCGTCGCAACAAAAAGCGCACCTTCCGCGCCCTGTGGAATGCACGCATCAATGCTGCTGCACGCTTGAACGGTACAACCTATAGCCGTCTTATCGCTGCAATGAAAACTGCTGGCATCACCATCGACCGAAAAGTTCTAGCCGAACTAGCCGTCAATGAGCCTGCAGCATTCACTGCTGTCGTAAAAGCCGCTAAAATTGAGAAATAGTCCTATACTTTCTCACATAAAATACCTCTGGAAACAGAGG
>CAZLLY010000024.1:4577-5061 GCA_964560755.1 uncultured Candidatus Saccharibacteria bacterium
CAAAGAGTTTCGGCAATATCCTGCATACGAATTCACCCCAGGTTGAGCTGGGGTGAATTATATCTGTCAGATTATCGATAAGCCGGGTTTTGTACCTCTTTATACAAGAGGCGCCAATCATCTATCTAGCCCGTTAATTACTCAACAGGTCAAGCGGGTTCAAACGTAGGCGTCGCGGGAACGCTGATAGCCTACTCCTTGCAGCAGACAGGGTTTACCTGCTTCTGACGTTACCGCCAGATGCTGTGCGCTCTTACCGCCCTCGTTTCACCTTTGCCCGTCCTAAGACGGGTAGTTTCGTTTCTGTGGCACTTTCCCTAAGGTCACCCTCGGCCGCCGTTAGCGGCTGTCACTCCCTATGCTGCCCGGACTTTCCTCTAATTCTAAAGAACTAGCGATTGGCTAACAATCTAACCTCAAAAGTATACCACACCCCTCCCTCTACACTCATCTGCGTCAAGGACGGACCCTGACGCAAAATATA
>CAZLLY010000024.1:5071-6328 GCA_964560755.1 uncultured Candidatus Saccharibacteria bacterium
ATCTCGTTAAATAACAGAGTGTGCGTCAGGGTCCGTCCTTGATGCAGTATGTGAATGTTGGGTGCGTAAGGAAATGTCTACGGCCTGTTTTACTGATAGACTTTATTTGATTTGTTCAGGTGTTTGTTGGGCGTCGAGGCATATGTTGACCTCGGCATCGGCGAGCTTGTTGAGCTCGCGTGGCACATGGTCAAAGCTAACTTTTTCGAACTTCTGTAAGATCTTTTGTATCGAATCATGCACAGGCCATAGGTCACGGTTCCGTACTTTATAAATACCCTTCATTTGATTGATTACGAGCAAGCTATCCATATAGACATGCACCACACGAGCATTAAATTTCTTGAACGCCGCCTCAAGCCCAAGCTTTAATGCCTGGTACTCGGCCTGATTGTTTGTTGTAATTCCTAAATAAACGCCCTCTTTATGCAGTATTTTACCACTCATATCAAGAATAACAAAACCACTTGCAGAAGGCCCCGGGTTACCGCGAGATCCTCCGTCTGCATAGACTTGTACCTCTGTTATAGATGTTGTGTTCGTAACATCAACAGTTTCCACGGCATTATTTCTGAAAGCATCCGCGAGGTCATCAATAGCTCGAGCCAGCTCCCAATCTTTTTCGGTTATTTTTCCCTGCTCAGAATGTGTGCTCAACCAAAAATCAACAACATTCCATTCATTCTGCCAACGCGGGTGATGACCATGGTCATCGATCACAGCACTCACCTTTTCCATAAATTCCCAGGCGTGCTGAAAATCTTTGAACACAAACTGCTTATGTAATCCTTGTTTCGTCTCTGCCCACATTACAAATACATCCTACCATATACTCCACGCATTTTCGGTATGGCGACAGCCGCGTTCTCGCGGTGCACCCCGAACTATAGCCCTAATTTTGTAACGAGATGTAGAAAGATAACACGTTGGTTACAAAGAGGTCTACTTAAAGATCTCTTCTTTCCTTACACCCTTAGGGTCTTTATTAGAGACGTAATATTGAACAACACTAGCGGCAACTATAATAAGCGAAATAAACAGGATATACCCATACCCTATAGGCATTACTGCTGGTAAAAATATTTTTGAACGCTGTAAAGAAATCATCCAAGAATATCATCTTCTGGATACATTCACTCCTAATGAATCTTTTCATGAGATCCTTAAATACACTGGCGAGTACAGAACTTTTTATAATGATGCTATTTTAAGAGCATTTGAAAAACCAGAATGATAATTTTTTGATTTTATTTTAAT